>JAFECO010000043.1 GCA_018242085.1 Pseudomonadota bacterium | reverse complement strand
CAGTATGACGAATATAAGGACCGCATCGGCGAGATCGTGCATGGCGTGGTCAAGCGTTCGGAATTCGGCTCGGTGGTGGTCGATCTGGGCAAGGCCGAAGGCGTGGTCCGCCGCGACGAAATGATCCCGCGCGAAAGCTTCCGCGCCGGCGACCGCATCCGCGCCTATATCTATGACGTGCGCCGCGAAACCCGCGGGCCGCAGATCTTCCTGTCGCGCAGCCACCCGCAATTCATGGTGCGCCTGTTCGCCCAGGAAGTGCCGGAAATCTATGACGGCGTGATCGAGATCCGCGCCGTGGCCCGCGATCCGGGCAGCCGCGCCAAGATCGCGGTGATCTCCAAAGATTCCAGCATCGATCCGGTCGGCGCTTGCGTCGGCATGCGCGGCGTGCGCGTGCAGGCGGTGGTGCAGGAACTGCAGGGCGAGCGCATCGACATCATCCCGTGGTCGGGCGAAGCCGCGACCTTCATCGTCAATGCGCTGGCGCCCGCCGAAGTCTCCAAGGTGGTCTTGGACGAAGACACCCATCGCGTCGAAGTGGTGGTGCCGGACGAACAGCTGTCCCTGGGCATCGGCCGCCGCGGCCAGAATGTGCGCCTGGCTTCCCAGCTCACCGGCTGGCAGATCGACATCCTGACCGAAGCCGAGGAATCGGAACGCCGCCAGAAGGAATTCGCCGCCCGCACCCAGCTCTTCATGGAATCGCTGGATGTGGACGAGACGGTGGCCCAGTTGCTCGCGTCCGAAGGCTTCGCCTCGATCGAAGACGTGGCGTATGTCGATGTGGGCGATCTGGCCCAGATCGAAGCCTTTGACGAAGAAACCGCCCAGGAACTGCAAAGCCGCGCGGTGGAATTCATCGAAGCCCGCAACAAGGAAATGGACGACAAGCGCAAGGCGCTGGGCGTCGAGGATGCGGTTCTTGAAGTTGAAGGCGTGACGCCGCAGATGGCGGTGGCGCTGGGCGAAGGCGGCATCAAGACGCTGGAAGACCTGGCGGGTTCGGCCACCGACGATCTTCTGGGCTATTACGAGGTCAACAAGGAAAAAGAGCGCGTGCGGGTTCCCGGCGCGCTGGAAGGCTTCAATCTGTCCTCCGACGATGCCAACGCCGTCATCATGAAGGCGCGCGTCAAGATCGGCTGGATCGAAGAGCCGGTGGCGGAAGAAGAGCCCGCCGATGAAGGCGAGGAGCCGACCGAGGCCTGATGACAGCTGTGGCGCAAAAAATGGACGGAGAAGGAACGATGCAGCGTGAGAGGCGCTGTATCGTGTCGGGCGAAGTCATGCCCGACAGCCAGCTCGTCCGTTTCGTCGCCGCGCCGGACGGCCAGGTGGTGCCCGACGTGGCGGCGAAGTTGCCGGGCAGGGGGCTTTGGGTTTCCGCCACGCGCAAGGCCGTCACGCTGGCCGTGGAGAAGAAGCTGTTCGCCCGCGCCGCCAAGGCGAATGTGACCGCCGCCGCCGATCTGGCGGAACGCACGGAAAAGGCGCTGGTGACGCGGATGCTGGGCGATCTGGGGATCGCGCGGCGTTCGGGCGCGCTGGTGCTGGGGTTCGACAATGTCCTGCGCGCGCTGGACAGCGCCCGCCCGCCCGCCGTTCTGATCGAAGCGATCGACGGCTCCGGCGACGGCAAGCGCAAACTGTACAATGCCGCCCATGCGCGGGGGATGAAACCTCAGGTTCTGGAATGCCTTACCAGCGCCGAATTGGGCTTGGCCTTGGGGCGCGAGAATGTGATACATGCCGCCGTCCAACCGGGCGGTCTGGCGGAACGTCTGATCTTTGATGCGGAACGCCTGCAAGGCTTCCGTCCGGCAGGAAACGAAAGAGATTCATGACCGATACCGACGAGACCAAGCGCCCCAAAACGCTGTCGCTGAAGAAGACGGAAACTTCCACCGTCAAGCAAAGCTTCAGCCATGGCCGCACCAAGGCCGTGGTGGTCGAGAAGAAACGCACCCTGGGTGCGCCCGCGCCCGCCAAGGCCGCCGGCGACAAGGCCCAGCGCGCCGACAAGCCCGCGCCTGCGGCCGCGGAAGCCGCCAAGCCCGCCGCCGCGAAGCCCGCGGCGCCGGCGCGCGGCGTGGTGCTGCGCCAGCTTTCGGACGAAGAAAAAGCCCGCCGCGCCGCCGCCATCGCCGACGCCCGCGTGTCCGACAGCGAAGCCCGCCGCCAGGCCGAGGCCGAAGCCGCGCGCCGCGCCGCCGAAGAAGAATTGATGAAGGCGGAACGTGCCGCCGCCGAAAAGCGCAAGCTTGAGGAAGAGGCGCGCAAGGCCGCCGAGGCCGAAGCCCGCCGCCATGCCGAGCAGGAAGCCGCCCGCCGCGCCGAAGCCAAGCCTGCGGCCGCCCCGGCCGAAGTGGCACGCCGCCGTCCGGTGCAGGAAGAAGAAGAAGAAAACACCACCAAGAAGATCGGCAACAAGATCGTTCCGGTGAAGGCGCCCGCGCCCAAAAAGGCGGGCGAGGGCGAACGCCGCCGCGGCAAGCTGACCGTGACGCGCGCTTTGTCCGACGATGACGAGCGCACCCGCTCGGTCGCCGCCTATCGCCGCCACCTGCAGCGCGTCAACAAGGGCCATCAGGTGCAGCAGGCCGGCCCCGCCGGTCCGCGCGACATCGTGATCCCGGAGACCATCTCGGTTTCCGATCTGGCCAACCGCATGGCGCGCCGTGCCGTGGACGTGATCAAGGTGCTGATGAAGAACGGCATGATGGCGACGCCGAACGACGTCATCGATGCGGACACCGCCGAACTGGTCGCCACCGAATATGGCCATGTGGTCAAGCGCGTCGCCGAAAGCGACGTGCTGGAAGGCCTGGTGGGCGCCGCCGACGATGCCGGCACCTTGCTGCCGCGTCCTCCGGTGGTCACCGTCATGGGCCATGTCGACCATGGCAAGACCTCGCTGCTCGATGCGCTGCGCAAGACCGATGTGGCGGCCGGCGAAGCGGGCGGCATCACCCAGCATATCGGCGCCTATCAGGTGAACCTGAAGAGCGGCCAGAAGATCACCTTCCTGGATACGCCGGGCCATGCGGCCTTTACCCAGATGCGCGCGCGCGGCGCCAAAGTCACCGATCTGGTGATCCTGGTGGTGGCCGCCGATGACGGCGTGATGCCCCAGACCGTGGAAGCCATCGCCCATGCCAAGGCGGCGGGCGTGCCCATGATCGTGGCGGTCAACAAGATCGACAAGGGCGACGCCAACCCCACCCGGGTCAAGACCGAGCTTCTGCAACATGAAGTCCAGGTCGAAGACATGGGCGGTGAAACCCAGGTGGTCGAAGTTTCCGCCACCAAGGGCACCAATCTCGACAAGCTGGAAGAGGCGATCCTGCTGCAGGCGGAAATCCTCGACCTCAAGGCCAATCCGGAACGCAGCGCCGAAGGCGCGGTGATCGAAGCCAAGCTCGACAAGGGCCGTGGCCCCGTCGCGACCGTGCTGGTGCAGCGCGGCACCTTGAAGGTGGGCGACATCGTGGTCGCCGGTTCGGAATGGGGCCGGGTGCGTCTGCTGCAGAATGATCGCGGCGAGACCGTGAAGTTCGCCGGGCCGTCGGCGCCCGTGGAAGTGCTGGGCCTTTCGGCGGCGCCGGAAGCGGGCGACGAAATGGTGGTGGTGGAATCCGAAGCGCGCGCCCGCGAAGTGGCGGAATACCGCGCCAGGAAGCGCCGCGAATCCCGCCAGGCCAGCAATTCGCGCCAGACCTTGGATCAATTGCTCAAGACCCGCGAGACCGGCGAGAAGAAGCTGTTGCCGCTGGTGCTGAAATCCGACGTGCAAGGTTCGGTGGAAGCCATTCAAGGCGCCTTGGCCAAGCTCGGCACCGACGAAGTGGGCGTGCAGATCCTGCAGGCGGGCGTGGGCGGCATCACCGAAAGCGACGTGATCCTGGCGCATGCGAGCGGAGCCGGCGTGATCGGCTTCAATGTCCGCGCCAACAACCAGGCCCGCGACCGGGCCAAGCGCGACGGCGTCGATATCCGCTATTACAGCATCATCTATAATGTGGTGGATGACGTGAAGGCGGCCTTGTCGGGCATGCTGGCGCCGGAAACGCGCGAGAAATTCCTGGGCAATGCGGAAATCCTGGAAGTCTTCACCATCACCAAGGTCGGCAAGGTGGCGGGCTGCAAGGTCACCGAAGGCCTGGTGCGCCGTGGCGCCAAGGTTCGCCTGATCCGCGACAATGTGGTGATCCACGAAGGCGATCTGTCGACGCTCAAGCGCTTCAAGGATGAAGTGAAGGAAGTCCAGGTCGGCCAGGAATGCGGCATGGCCTTCACCAATTACCAGGACATGCAAAAGGGCGACGTCATCGAGTGTTTCGAGGTCGAAACCATCCAGCGCGCGCTATAAAACCTGTCATCCCGGCCAGCGCGCGATAGCGCGCGTGAGCCGGGACCCAGGTGCTTCAATCACGTATGGTGGCCGTTTTCTTCCGTGAAGAAGCGGTCGACATGAGTTCGAATAAATGTCCAGAAATCGTTCACCGCGCGGCGGCGGCCGCATCGCTTCCCGCCATGCCCGCCGCGAAGACGGGCCGACGCAGCGCCAGCTTCGGGTTGGCGAAATGCTGCGCCACGCGCTGGCGCAGATTCTCAGCCGTTCGGATATTCGCGATCCGGAACTGGACGGCGTGTCGATCACCATCACCCAGGTCAAGCCTTCGCCCGACATGCGCTATGCCACGGTCTATTGCGCGCCCTTGGGCGGGCGCAACACCGGCCCGGTGATCGCCGCGCTCAACCGCCATAAGGGTTTTTTGCGCGGCGAAATGGGCCACATGATCTCGACCAAATTCACGCCCGACCTGCGTTTCGTCGAAGACCAGTCCTTCGCCGAAGCCGAGAAGATCGAAAATCTTCTCAAGTCGCCGCAGGTGCAGCGCGATCTCGCTCATTCTGACGAGACTGACGAATCTGATGAATAGAAAAATTCAGGCTTTCCCTTCGCGCGCGCTTAAGCGCTGGCGGGGGGTGGAGGCTGGCGGCCAGGCCAGCCGACCGTCTCTGAGCGCTTGCGCGAAGGAGACAATGGGGGGCCAGAATGGGTAGAAAAAAGAAAGGCGATGCCGTCCATGGCTGGGTCGTTCTCGACAAGCCGTCCGGCATTACCTCCACCCAGGCCGTCGCCACCGTGCGGCGCATCTTCAATGCGCAGAAGGCGGGCCATGCCGGGACCCTCGATCCGTTGGCGACCGGCATTCTCGCCGTCGCGCTGGGCGAGGCGACCAAGACCGTGCCCTATGTCCAGGATGCGGCGAAGATCTACCGCTTCACTGCCACCTGGGGCGAAAGCCGCGACAGCGACGATGCCGAAGGCAAGGTGACCGGCACGTCCGATGTGCGCCCAACCCGGGATGCCATCGAAGCCATGCTGCCCCGTTTCACCGGCACCCTGACCCAGACCCCGCCCGCCTATTCCGCCATCAAGGTGGCGGGGGAGCGGGCCTATGACCTGGCCCGGCAGGGGGAGGAAGTGGCCCTGGAACCCCGCCAGGTCCAGGTCTATGAGGCCCGGCTGGTGGAGGCTTTGCCCGACCAGGCGGTGTTCGAAATCCTTTGTGGTAAAGGGACTTACGTCCGTTCCTGGGTCCGGGATATCGCCCAGGCTTTGGGAACTTTGGGCTATGTCTCCCAGCTCCGCCGGACCCGGATCGGGGGCTTTCTGGAAAAAGACGCGGTCGGGCTGGAAACGCTGACCCCTTTTATGCATAGTCCCGCCGCTTTTGCGTATCTAAAGCCTCTTTCGACCGCGCTGGACGGCATCCCGGCGCTGGCCGTGACGGGCAGCGATACGGTCCGCCTCCGCAGCGGCAATCCCATTCTCATTCGCGCGAATTTGTTCGCCCGCATGAAAGACGGATTCGCCGATGACGGCGGGCTCCAGGGGCAGACCGTCTTCCTCAAGGATGAGACGGACGCGCCCGTGGCATTGGCCGAAATCGCCGATGGCGAACTTCGTCCCTTCCGTGTTTTCCAACTTTAAGGACCCGATGACCGATGATTACGCCTGAACGCAAAAAAGAACTGATCGCCGAATACGCCACCAAGCCCGGTGACACCGGCTCGCCGGAAGTCCAGGTCGCGGTTCTCTCCGAGCGCATTTCCAACCTGACCGAGCACTTCAAGACCCACGCCAAGGACAATCATTCGCGCCGTGGCATGATCAAGATGGTCTCGGAACGCCGCAGCCTGCTCGACTATGTGAAGAGCCGCGACGTCAAGCGTTATGAAGCGCTGATCGCGCGCCTGGGCCTGCGCCGCTGAGTTCGCATCCCACAGAATTGGCAACGGCGTGCGCAAAGGCGTACGCCGTTGCTTTGCTTTTGCGCGGGGATGAGCCCTCGCAAAGGCTGACTCCATAGGGGAGTCCGAGGGCGCCAAGCCGGCGTCCTCAAAGAAGGGCCCGTTCGCAATATGGCGGCGGGCAATGATGAAAGAAAATCCCATGTTCAACGTACAAAAAGAAAGCTTCGAATGGGGCGGCCGCACGCTGACCCTTGAGACCGGCAAGATTGCCCGCCAGGCCGACGGCTCCGTGCTCGCCACCTATGGCGAGACCGTGGTGCTGGCCACCGTGGTCGGCGCCGCCAACCCGAAGGAAGGCGTGGATTTCTTCCCGCTCACCGTGAATTACCAGGAACGCTATTACGCCGCGGGCAAGATTCCCGGCGGCTATTTCAAGCGCGAGCGCGCTCCGACCGAACGCGAAACCCTGATCTCGCGCCTGATCGATCGCCCCATCCGTCCCCTCTTCGCCGAAGGCTACAAGAACGAGACCTTGGTGGTGGCGCAGGTTCTTTCCCACGATCTGGAAAACGATCCCGATATCGTGGCGATGGTGGCGGCGTCCGCCGCGCTCACCATTTCCGGTCTGCCTTTCATGGGCCCGATCGGGGCTGCGCGCGTCGCTTACATCGACGGCGAATACAAGCTCAATCCGCCGATCGAGGAGATGGCCAACTCCAAGCTCGACCTGGTCGTCGCCGGCACCCATGACGCCGTGATGATGGTGGAATCCGAAGCCCAGGAGCTCAGCGAAGAGGTGATGCTGGGCGCCGTGGTGTTCGGCCACAAGGAAATGCAGCACGCCATCAACGCCATCATCCGCCTGGCGGAAAAGGCGGCGAAAGAGCCGCGCGCCGTGCCGGAAGACGTGCATGCGCCGGTCCGCGCCAAGCTGAAGGCGGCGGCGTCCGCCGATCTGTCGGCCGCGTTCAAGCTGCCCGTCAAGTTCGAGCGCCGCGACGCGCTCAGCACCGCCAAGAAGAAATTCGCGGCGGAATTCGTGGGCGAAGGCGAAGGCAAGGTGCCCGCGAATGTCTATTCCAGCCTGATGCATGACGTCGAAGCCGATGTGATGCGGAATGCGGTGCTGGACACCAAGAAGCGCGTCGATGGCCGCGACCTCACCACCGTGCGTCCCATCGTGTCGGAAGTGGGCGTTCTGCCCCGCACCCATGGTTCGGCGCTGTTCACCCGCGGCGAAACCCAGGCGCTGGTCGTCGCCACCCTGGGCACCGCCGAAGACGAGCAGTTCGTGGACAGCCTGGAAGGCACGTCCAAGCAGACTTTCATGCTGCACTACAACTTCCCGCCCTACAGCGTCGGCGAAACCGGCCGCATGGGCTCGCCCGGCCGCCGCGAAATCGGCCATGGCAAGCTCGCCTGGCGCGCCATTCATCCGATGCTGCCCACCAAGGACAGCTTCCCCTACACCATCCGCGTGGTGTCGGAGATCACCGAATCCAACGGCTCCTCGTCGATGGCGACGGTGTGCGGCACTTCGCTGGCCTTGATGGATGCGGGCGTTCCCATCGCCAAGCCCACCGCCGGTATCGCCATGGGCCTGATCCTGGAAGGCTCGCGCTATGTCGTTCTGTCGGACATTCTGGGTGACGAAGATCACCTGGGCGACATGGACTTCAAGGTGGCGGGCACCGAAGACGGCGTCACCAGCCTGCAGATGGACATCAAGATCGCCGGCATCACCGAAGAGATCATGCGCGTGGCGCTCGATCAGGCCAAAGGCGGCCGTCTTCACATCCTGGGCGAGATGAACAAGGCCATCCATGGCGCCCGCGCCGAGCTGGGCGAACATGCCCCGCGCATCGAGCAGATCAAGATCCCGACCGACAAGATCCGCGACGTGATCGGCACCGGCGGCAAGGTGATCCGCGAGATCGTGGAAAAGACCGGCGCCAAGATCAACATCGAGGACGACGGCACGGTGAAGATCGCTTCCGCCGACGGCGAATCGATCAAGGCGGCACTGAAATGGATCCGCTCGCTCACCGCCGAACCGGAAGTGGGCGAAATCTATGACGGCAAGATCGTCAAGGTGATGGATTTCGGCGCCTTCGTGAACTTCTTCGGGCCCAAGGACGGCCTGGTCCATGTCAGCGAATTGGCCGCCCAGCGCGTCGCCAAGCCGTCGGACGTGGTCAAGGAAGGCCAGGCCGTGAAGGTGAAGCTCCTGGGCTTCGACGACCGCGGCAAAGTGCGCCTGTCGATGAAGCAGGTGGATCAAGCCACCGGCGAAGACCTCGCCAAGAAGCCGGCCGAAGCCAAGGCGGAAGCGCCGCAGGCTTAATTTCCGAAGCCGAAACCAACGCCCGCCCGCTTTCTGCGGGCGGGCGTTTTTCTTTGCGGAAGCGGACCTGCCCGGTTAGGTTTTCGCCGCTATTTCTTCTTAGAAGGCCTTGCGTGTTCACAGTCCTGATGCGGCTGATTGCCCTCTGCATGATCGTGACCGCGGTGGTGCTTTTGGGCGCCGATGCGCTGACCTCGCTGGAAAAGGGCGGCGAGATCACCGTGCGTTCCTTGGGCCTGATCTGGTCGATCGTCCATCCCGGATCGCTCGCCCTGTTCAAGGATTGGGCGCAGCACACCTTCCTGGCGCAGACGATTTATTCCGCCCTGGCAATGCCGGGTTGGGGGCTGATCGGCGTGGTGGGCGTGCTGATCGCCTTTATCTTCGGTCGCAAGCATGCCGAGTGATGGGTGCGTTCTTTTGAGCCCTGGCGTCGTCGCGCCTCCTCACGTGCTAGCGCACGCTCCGGGGGACGCTCCTAGCCAGGTCTCAAAATCGACGCACCCGGTTCCGAGCGGTTATCGATTTTTTCCCGGAATCCAAAGAACGTCGCCCATGCCGTCATTGTTGGCGGCGCGCGCCATCACGAACAGGTGATCCGACAGCCGGTTGGCGTATTGGATGGCGGCGTCATTGATCGCTTCCTGCGCCGCCAGTTCCACAATCGCCCG
>JAFECO010000439.1 GCA_018242085.1 Pseudomonadota bacterium | reverse complement strand
TGCCAAGGGCCGGCGAGCGCCAGCGTAGCAACCGGCCCGCGGCAGAGGAAAGATTCGGGCCATCGTGCCCACACTTAGATTGGTAAGGACGACAGACATGCAGATTACCCAGACGGTTTCCGAAGACCTTCGCCGTCAGTTCACGGTGACGATCGCGGCCAGCGAGCTCGACGCCAAAGTTACCAAGCGGCTGGAAGAGATGAAGCCGCGCGTGAACCTCAAAGGCTTCCGTCCGGGCAAGGCGCCGGTTTCCTTCCTCAAGAAGCAGTTCGGCAAGTCCGTGATGGGCGAGGTGGTCGAGCAGGCCGTCAACGAAGGCAGCCAGAAGGCGATCGCGGACAATCAACTGAAGCCCGCGCTGCAGCCGCGCGTCGAGCCGGTGGGCGATGTCCAGCAGGTGGTGGACGGCAAGGCCGACCTGCAATTCACCGTCACGGTCGACCTGATGCCGGATTTCGAGACCACCGATGTCTCCAAGCTGGCAGTGGAGCGCCTGACTTCCGACGTCACCGATGCCGATGTGGACGAGGCGCTGGATCGCCTCGCCAAGCAGACCCGCGGCTATGCCGCCAAGCCGGAAGGCGAAGCCGCCGCCAAGGACGATGTCGCGACCATCGATTTCCTGGGCAGCGTCGACGGCGTGCCGTTCGACGGCGGCAAGGGCGAGAATTTCAACCTCACGCTCGGTTCGGGCCAGTTCATTCCCGGGTTCGAGGATCAGTTGATCGGCGCCAAGGCCGGTGAGAGCCGCGACGTCAACGTGACCTTCCCCGCCGAATACCATGCCCCCGATCTGGCCGGCAAAGACGCGGTCTTCGCCGTGACCGTGAAGGAGATCAAGACGCCGGAAGAAGCCAAGATCGATGACGAACTGGCCACCAAGATGGGCCTGGAAAATCTCGCCACCTTGAAGGACCGGGTCCGCGATCAGGTGAAGGCCGACTTCACCGCCGCCAGCCGCCTGCATCTGAAGCGCCGCATCCTGGACGCGCTGGATTCGGCGCATGATTTCCCGCTGCCGCCCGCCATGGTGGAGGCCGAATTCGAGTCCATCTGGGCCCAGGTCGAAGCCGAGCTGAAGCGCGAAGGCAAGACCGCCGCCGATGAAGGCAAGACCGAAGACGAGCTCAAGGCCGAATACCGCGCCATCGCCGAGCGCCGCGTGCGCTTGGGCCTGGTCCTGGGCAAGCTGGGTGAGCAGAACGGCATCACCATCACGGGCGAAGAGGTCAACCGCGCCATCATGGCCCGTGCCCGCCAGTTCCCCGGCCAGGAACAGCAGGTGTTCCAGTATTACGCCAACAACCAGCAGGCCCAGGCCGAGATCCGCGCGCCCCTGTTCGAGGACAAGGTGGTGGATTTCATCGCCGAGCTGGCGCAGGTCGCCGACAAGCCGGTCGACCGGGAAACCCTGTTCAAGGACCCTGATGACCTGCCGGAAAGCGTCAAGAAGGCCTGAACCTCGAAATCCCTGGTCCTCGCAAAACGAGAGCGGAACGCTATATTAAGCAGGCGATGGTGTAAGACTGTCGCCTGGACGGCATCGAATCGGAAAGCGCGCTATGGCCAATCCCATGGAATTCCACAACAACACCCTTGTGCCGATGGTGGTCGAGCAGACCGCGCGGGGCGAGCGGGCCTTCGACATTTATTCGCGCCTTTTAAAGGAGCGGGTGATCTTCATCACCGGCCCGATCGAGGACTACGGCGCCAGCCTGATCACCGCCCAGCTTCTGTTCCTTGAGGCCGAAAACCCCAAAAAGGAAATTCACATGTACATCAACTCGCCGGGCGGGTTGGTGACGGCGGGCCTGGCGATCTACGACACGATGCAATATGTCCGCCCGCCGGTTCAGACCCTCTGCATCGGCCAGGCCGCCTCGGCCGCCTCGCTGCTGCTTTG
>JAFECO010000438.1 GCA_018242085.1 Pseudomonadota bacterium | reverse complement strand
CGCCAGATATTTGTTCATCAGCCGGACGCGGCGCAGGGGCGGCAGATTCGCCCAGGCAGGGAATGCGGCCTTGGCCGCTTGAACCGCCGCATCGACATCAGCAGCCGATGACAAGCAGACGCTCCGCGCCTTTCGTCCGGTCGCCGGATTGAAAATATCCTGCGTCCGGCCGGTGCTGCCGGCCACGACATGACCATCAATAAAGTTGTTGACCGTGGAGGTCCCAATTTCGACGGTGTTCATAGCGCCTCTTTCGATTGCGGATTTTCAGTCATTCGGCTGCGAATGGTTGCGGCAGTCTGCGCACCGCTCGCTGCCCAGTGTCGGCGAGGCATATTTTCACAAGCCGCCGGGCAGGCAATCGACAAAGTTGCGCTTCAGATGTGCAAAAATTCACATCACTTAGGGCAATATTGCCAGTTCGGTGTGCAAAAGCTAACATTAGCGGATGGAGTGGGACCGGGCGCGTATTTTCCTAGCCGTGGCGCGAAGCGGGCAGATGCTGGCTGCCGCGCGGATTCTGGGCCTAAACCACGCCACCGTGGGGCGCCAGCTGACGGCCCTGGAAGAAGAACTGCAGACCAAGCTTCTGGAACGCCATGTCAACGGATGCACCCTGACGTCGGCGGGCGAAGCGTTGATGGCGTCGGCCGAGAAGGTCGAATCCGAATTCCTTCAGCTTGAATCGGCGCTTTCCGGAACCATCGGCGCGATCCGCGGCACCGTCCGGGTGGGCGCGCC
This sequence comes from Pseudomonadota bacterium, assembly GCA_018242085.1. Taxonomy (GTDB): domain Bacteria; phylum Pseudomonadota; class Alphaproteobacteria; order Micropepsales; family Micropepsaceae; genus Rhizomicrobium. The sequence continues at coordinate 1,164 of JAFECO010000438.1, read as the reverse complement.
GGACGGGTTGGGCAATTATTTTCTGGCCGCGAAGCTGGCGGAATTGTCCGCCCGGCATTCCGACCTCTTGATCCAGCTGGTCCCCCTGCCCCGCACCTTCTCGCTGTCGCGGCGCGAAGCCGACATCGTGATCACTCTGGACAGGCCCGTTCAGGGCAATTTGATCATCCAGAAACTGACGGACTACACGCTCAGCCTTTATGCCTCGGAAGAATATCTGCACGGCAAGCCGCCGATCCGCAGTGAGGAAGACCTCAAGCAGCATCTGTTCGTAACCTATGTCGATGACCTGATTCATACGCCGTCGCTGGATTATGGGCGCGAGCTTGCCGCCAGCATGCCGCGCCGCTTCGAATGCGGCAGCGTGGTGGGTCAGATGGAAGCGGTCCGCGCGGGGAACGGCATCGCCATTCTACACGATTATGCGGCCAAACATGTTCCCAACTTCCGGCGGATCCTGCCGCATCTTCAATTCGTCCGCAGCTACTGGCTGATCTCCCATCCGGACACGCACCGTTCGCACCGGGTCACGGAAGTGCGGCGCCATATCGCCGAAGCCGTCAACGCGTCCAAGGAGCAGTTCTGCCCCTGGAGCGAGGATGCGCGCCAAGCGCCGGAGCTAGTCGATCAGGCCTGACCGGGCCACGATGGCGATATTGTCCTCATGCGAGGTCAACATGATCGTCAGATCGCCGGCCAGTTGTGTATCGGCGATCCTGGGAATCGCATCCCGCAATTTCCGCACCACCCATTCCTGACCGCGATTGACCAGCGCCAGCCGTGGCCCAAGCTCCGGAACCGCCATCACCTTTTCATAAAATTGCCCGGTCTTGTCGCTGGGCGCGCCATCCAGGGCCCGGATTGCCCTTGTCAACATGGCGCACCATTTCGCTTCATCCAGATGGACGGCTTTCGCCAGCTCCGAAGCGTCCTTGCGGTCCGTATCCTTCGAAACGTGAAGAAGCGCTTTTGCGCCCGCCCGCTCGGCTTCGAGCATGAGATTCAGAAAGTCGAGCAACTCCTCGCGCGTGAAGGATTCCATCCATCTGCCTCCCGGAAACCCTGGAATTTTGCTGGCCGCCGCACGGCAATTCAACCTTGCCGGACATGATGCCGGCAAGCGGCCCGCCAATAAAAAAGCGCCTCCCGTTCGGGAGGCGCAGG
>JAFECO010000437.1 GCA_018242085.1 Pseudomonadota bacterium | reverse complement strand
CAAAAGCAAGGGCAAAATTTTTGCACCTGCGTCTTGCGGTTCCCCGTGGGTTCCCCATCTTTGCAGCGTGGATTTAGGAGGGCCTTGGCCCCATGAGGATTTCCGGGACTTTCCCCAAGCTTCTTGTTGCGATGGGCCTTGTGATCGGCCTGGCCGGATGCGGCGTCAATGCCATTCCGGCCAAGGACGAAACCGTGAAGGCGCGTCTTGGCGACGTGCAAGCGGCCTATCAGCGCCGCAGCGACCTCATTCCCAATCTGGTCGCCACCGTGCAGGGGTATGCCGCGCAGGAAAAGACCGTGCTGACCCAGGTCACCGAGGCCCGCGCCCAGGCGACACATGTTTCGATCGATGCCTCGACCGTCACCGATCCGGCCGCATTCCAGAAATTCCAGCAGGCCCAGGATCAACTGTCCGGCGTGCTGGGGCGGCTATTGTCGATCACGGAAAATTATCCCGACCTGAAATCGAACCAGAACTTCCTGGCGCTGCAGTCGCAGCTGGAAGGGACGGAGAACCGCATCGAAATCGCGCGCCGCGATTACAATGCCGCGGTCCAGGATTACAACACCGAGCTGCGCACTTTTCCGGGCGTGATCTGGGCGACCACGATCTATAAGAGCCAGAAGCCGGCCGTGCAGTTTGCCGCCAGCGCCGCCGCGCAGAGCGCGCCGGTGGTGAATTTCAATCCCCCCGCCGCACCCGCGACACAGCCGGCGCCCGCCCGGCCGTAAATGCGGTTCGTCGCGCTTCTGATCGCTTTGCTGTTCTCGGCGCTGCCTGCCATGGCGGCGCCGAGTTTTCCCGCTTTGACCGGACGGGTGGTGGACGACGCCCATATCCTGTCGGAACAAACCAAAAGCGATCTCGACCAGAAGCTCGCCGGACTGGAAGCCAAGAATTCCCGCCAGCTGGTGGTGGTGACCTTGCCCTCGCTGCAGGGTTACGAGATTTCCGATTACGGCTATCAGCTTGGCCGGGCCTGGGGTATCGGCCAGGCCAAGCTGAACAATGGCGTGCTGTTCATCATCGCACCCAATGAACGCAAGGTGCGCATCGAAGTCGGCTATGGGCTGGAGCCCATTCTCACCGACGCCCTTTCGGAGCTGATCATTCAACAGGCGGTTCTTCCCCGATTTCGCAGCGGTGACTTCAATGGCGGGACCGAGGCAGGCGTGGCGGCATTGATCCAGCAATTGTCGCTCGATCCGTCGGCGGCGGAAGCCAAAGCGGCCGCGGCCGCGCAGCAGATGAAAAACCGGGGCGAGGGCGGCGCCAATCCGTTGTCCGTCCTGCTGATCATTCTTTTCGTCTTCATTGCCCTCAGCCGCGTGTTCCGGGGCTTCGGCTTCTGGCCTTTGCTGTTTCTGGGCGGCATGGGCGGCGGCCGGGGCTATGGCGGCTATGATGGCGGAGGTGGCGGCGGCTGGAGCGGCGGCGGTGGCGGCAGCTTCGGCGGCGGCGGCGCATCGGGAAGCTGGTGATGCTGACAAAATCCGATCACGAGCGCATCACGGCGGCGATCACCGAGGTCGAAAGCAAAACCTCTGGCGAGATTTTCTGCGTCCTGGCGCATGAAGTGTCGCGCTATCGCGAAGTGCCGCTGGCTTGGGCGACCATCGCCGCCTTGGCGGTTCCGCCCGTGCTGGTTCTGACCGGGCTCCATCGTTTGGCGATGGCGGACATTTTTTCCAGCTGGACCGACGACAGCGTGCGGGGCGTCGAAAGCCTCGTCCTGCGGGCGCTGTCGACCTACACATTGCTGCAGGCGGCCATCTTCCTCTGCGTTGCGCTGGTGGTGGCGCTTCCGCGCGTCCGCCGTTTCGTGACGCCGCGATTTCTCAAGCGCCATCGCGTGCGCCAGATGGCGCGGCATCACTTCGCGGCGGCCGGTGCGCGCCTTTCC
>JAFECO010000436.1 GCA_018242085.1 Pseudomonadota bacterium | reverse complement strand
GGATCCTTTCGCGCCTGCACTTGCAAAGAAACTACATCAGCATATTTATTCTGCCGGTGGGACGCGGGATTTTACAGAATCCTACCGTAGTTTTCGCGGCCGCGACCCAGAGATAGAGGCCCTGCTGAAAGGCCGGGGATTGGAGACAAATGATGCGTAAAACAACTGCCATGCTTTTCGCCGCCGCTGCCCTTGCCGGATTGTCCAGCGCCGCGTCCGCGGCCCCCGCGCCGAAGATGCCATTCAACACGATGGCGGAACTGCCGATCGTGGAAAAGCATGTCTATGACGAGGATGCCAACGCCGACAAAGTCGTCGACGACGCCTTGGCCCGCGCCAAGAAGAACAAGAAGCTTCTTCTGATCGACCTGGGCGGCAATTGGTGCCCCGACTGCATCATCCTCCACAATCTGATGGAAGTGCCGGAGATGAAGAAATTCGTCGACACGCATTATGAAGTCGCGCTGGTCGATGTCGGCCGTTTCGACAAGAATGCGCAGATCGGCGCCCGCTATGGCTACAACACAAGGCTGAAGGGCGTGCCCACGGTCCTGGTGGTCGATCCCGGCACAAACAAGGTGATCAATGGCGACCGCGTCTTCGCGCTCTCCACCGCCCGCAGCCAGACCCCGCAAGACCTGGCCGACTATCTGGCGCGCTGGACCGATCCCAATCCGCAGTAACCGCTAGGTTCGAGACAAACAAAAAGCCGCGGGCCAAACCCGCGGCTTTTTTCTTTTTCGGGGACGAGGCTAGCGCGACGCCACCTGCCGCGCCGCCATGTCCGGCTCCAGCACGTGATCGATCACATGCATGACGCCGTTCCTGTCATAGACATCATAGATGGCGATGTCGGCTGTGGCGCCTTTTTCGTCCATCAGGATCACATTGGTGGGACCGTTCATGCGGGCCACCAGCACGCCGCCTTCGACCGTGCGCAGCTTGGCCTGGCCGCCGCCTTCGCCGATCGCCTTGAGCAAAGCCCTGGAGTCATATTTTCCCGGCACCACCAGATAACTCATCATGCGCGCCAGCTGCGCCTTATTCTCTCCCATCGCCCTGGCCGGCAGGGTGGAAAGCGCCATATTGGTGGGCGCGAAAAGCGTGAATTGACCTTGTCCTTTCAGGGCGTCGCCCACGCCGGAATCCCGCAGCGCCGCCGCCAGCACCGTATGATCCGGCGAAGCCGCGACGTTCTCCAAGAGATTGCGTCCCGGCAGCATGGCCTGGCCGCCGATCATGGGATTCATCACCCCGCCATTCACATCAACAATGGGCTTGGGCTGCGAAAAAACGCCTTGGCTCGAAATCGCACCCAACGCGCCCCCCACCATCATCGCGGCGGCTCCGGCAAATCCTGCAACCATCATCCGCTTCATGGGAAATCTCCGGCCTATCCAATAAAACGGGCAGGAAAGGAGGGCGTTCCGCGCGACGGGGGTTTTTGTGACGGAAAAGTCAGCTTTCCAGCGCTTCGCGCTTCATCTCCAGCGCCAGCCAGAGTTCTTCATTGGCATCGCGCTTGACAGCCAATTCCGCCAACTGGGCCGAAAGCATGGTGAATCTTGCGGCATTGCTGGCGTAAAGCTTGGGATCGGACAGTTCTTTCTGCAGCGCCGCGATCTGCTTGTTTTGTACTTCGATCTGGTCCGGCAAGGTTTTCAGCGCGTGCTGGTCGGAAAAGGACAATTTGGCGATGGCTTCGCGTGGCGGCCTGGCGGATGCGGGCTTTTTGTCTTCACTTTTGGCTTGCGGCCTTGCGGCGGGCTTGGCCACGCCCTGGCCCCGCTGGGCCACCATGTCCGAATACCCCCCGGCATAGACCGAAAAGCGCCCTTCGCCTTCCGACATCACGATCATGGTCGCCACCCGGTCCAGGAAATCGCGATCATGGCTCACCACCAGCGC
>JAFECO010000435.1 GCA_018242085.1 Pseudomonadota bacterium | reverse complement strand
CCGCTCTGGTCGAAACTCTTGGCGGCTTCCCAGGGCCGTCCCTTTTCCTGCATCTGCTTCTGGATATCGCGGCGGGTCATGTCCAGGCCGACGGCATGACCGAAGATCAGGGCGTCAGCGTCCGCCACGGCGACATTTTCCCCGCCGGCTTTCAACGCCACCACCAATTCGACTTCGAAGTGATAATTCTTGGTCAGGCTGGGATAGCGGATCGCCCCGCCGCCGGGCACCAGCATGTCCGGCTGCTTGGAAAAGAACAGCGGCAATTCCCGCTCGTCATTGCCCAGCTCGCGGACATGGGCGAGATAATTGCGCCCCACGCACCAGACCCGGCGCACCGGAAAGCGCGCCTTGCTGCCGACAATGCCGATCCCTGGCTGGCTCAAGGGAAAAATAAAATCGCTCATCACGCTGTTCCGAATTGGCGGAATTCCGAAATCACGGCTTTGACGGCCGCCGCCACGATGCGCCCGCCGGCCTCCACATTGGCCTGGGATGGATCGGACCCGATCCGCCCGTCCGGGAAACGGCGGCGATAATCCTCCGCATCGCGGATCGGTCCGGTAGGCGCGATCTTCGGCGACATCGCCACGCTTTTCACCGCCTCCGGATAACCGAAATAGGTCACCGAGACTTCGCTTGGGGTGGCATGGCTGCCCTCGCCCACGGGAAACAATTCCCGGCACAAATCCATCACCCCGGACAATTCCCACCAGTTGCGTAAGTGACAGCGCAGCGGCGGCCGGTTGCCACCTGCACCGGCAAAGGTCACGCCGTGATAGATTTCCGAAAAGGCCGCATTGATGGTGGCGATGTTGCCGCCATGCCCGTTCAGCCAGTAGATCCGGTCGAAGCCATGGCGGACCAGACTTTCGGTCCAGTCCAGCATCGACGCGATCATGGTCGAGGGCTTGAGGGTGATGGTGCCGGGAAAGGCCATGTGGTGCTGGGCCTGGCCGACATTGAACGTGGGCCCGACCAGAAAGCCCGCCTCGTCGCCGGCGCGGCGCGCGATGATTTCCGGACACAGGGCATCGGTCCCCAGAAGCCCGTTGGGGCCATGCTGCTCGGTCGAACCGATGGGAATCAGAATAGCCTTGGACGTCGCCAGATAGGCTTCGATTTCCGGCCAGGTGGATAAGTGAAGCTGCATCAGGCCTCTGCAATTTTCTGAAGCTTGTCGATCGCCTTCTTCCACACCGCGCGTTCACTTTCCACTGCTTCCGCATCGGGCAATTTGTTGGCCTGGAGCGCGATCTGCGCCCGGCCCGGTCCCTTGGCATAGAATCCGATCTCCAGTTTCCCGGATTTCCATTTGCCCCGCCAATACTTGTCCTTGGTGCGGGACGTCTCCTCGATAGCCCTTTTGGGAAACCAGGATTGCGGCGAAGCGGTCGCGGCCGCGTATAGCCGGGACAAGGATGCGTCCATCACGCGGGTGACGCTTACCGAAAACTCGCCGTCACATTTCTGATTCATGGCGCGCAGCCCCCGCGCCCGTTCATAACTGACCGCCACCATCTGCCCGTACCAGTCCCCGGCGCCCATATCCTCCCTGGCCAGTTTGGCGATGGCCGTATGGTCCAGCTTGGCTGCCCCCGCCTTGTCCAGGGCGGCGAACCAGCCGGCCCAGTCCTTGCCCGTGCGCGCCTTGATAGCCGCGTCGGTCATGGTGGTTTTTATTTTGGTTTTTCCGCCTGTTTGCCTCGTGCCCGCCATGCCCTAATCTCCAGTGCCTGGGGTTGCCAGCTTAAAGACCAGCTTAGAGGAAGGCGCCCCGAAGAGGAACGCATGAGTGACGAAGTCATCCCTGTCACAGGGGAGTGGAAGAAGCGCGGGTATGTGAGTGCTTCGGATTACGGGACGCGGTACGCGCGGTCGGTGGCGGACCCGGAAGGGTTCTGGGGC
>JAFECO010000434.1 GCA_018242085.1 Pseudomonadota bacterium | reverse complement strand
AAAGATCGAACTGATCGGGGTCAAGAAGCGCTTCGGCTCCAAAGTGGTGCTGAATGGCATCGACCTTTCCGTCGAGAAGCAGTCTTCCACCGTCATCATCGGCGGCTCCGGCACCGGGAAATCCGTCGCGATCAAATCCATTCTCGGCATTCTCACGCCCGACGAAGGCACCATCCGCATCGATGGTGAGGATGTGACCCGGCTGAAGGGCGCAGCGCGCGACCCGCTGATGAAGAAATTCGGCATGCTGTTCCAGGGCGGTGCGCTGTTCGATAGTTTGCCGGTCTGGGAAAATGTTGCCTTCGGATTGATCCAGGGCCATGGCGTGGCGCGCTCCAAAGCCAAGGACATCGCCATCGAAAAGCTCGCCAAGGTCGGGCTCACCAGCGATGTCGCCACTCTCAGCCCCGCCGAATTGTCCGGCGGCATGCAGAAGCGCGTGGGCCTGGCCCGCGCCATCGCGGCGGATCCGGAGATCATCTTTTTCGACGAGCCCACCACGGGGCTGGATCCCATCATGGCCGATATCATCAACGATCTGATCGTTTCCACGGTGAAGGATGTGGGCGCCACGGCTCTCTCGATCACCCACGACATGACCAGCGCGCGGAAAATCTCCGACCGCATCGCCATGCTCTATCAGGGCAAGATCATCTGGAACGGCCCCACCGCGGAGATCGACCGCAGCGGCAATCCCTATGTCGACCAGTTCATCCATGGCCGCGCCGAAGGCCCCATTAAGATGGCTGTGAAAGCGTGAGGCGCGACCGGCATAGCCGGGCAAATCGGTCCTGCGGACCGATTTGAGTGCCGAACGCCGCGAGCTTGGGCGAACGGCATTCCGGAAAACACGGTCTTTCCAGCAATCTTGACGCCTGTGTTAGACTTGATTCATGGCCAAATCCTCTTCCTCTTTTGTCTGCCAAAGCTGCGGCGCGACGGCCTCCAAATGGTCGGGCAAATGCGAAGCCTGCGGCGGCTGGAACACCATCACGGAAGAGGGGGCTCCGCCGCCCATCGGCGGCAGCGCCACACGGCGGGTCAAGGGCCGCAAATTCGCGCTTGAGGACCTGAAGACCGAAGACGCCCCGCCGCCCCGCCGGATCACCGGGGTGACGGAATTCGACCGGGTCTGCGGCGGCGGGCTTGTGCCCGGCTCGGCGCTGTTGGTGGGCGGCGATCCCGGCATCGGCAAATCCACGCTGATCCTGCAGGCGCTTGGCGAATATGCCCGCAAGGGCGGCCACGCGGTTTACATCTCCGGCGAAGAGGCAATGGCGCAGGTGCGCATGCGCGGCGCCCGCATGGAGCTTTCCCAGGTGCCGCTCAATCTGGGCGCGGCCACCAATGTCGAGGATATTCTGGCGACCTTGGAAGGCGGCAAGCCGCCCGGCATCGTCGCCATCGATTCCATCCAAACGCTCTGGACTGGGGCGCTGGATGCGGCGCCCGGCACCATCGCCCAGGTCCGCACCGCCAGTTTCGATCTGGTGCGCTTCGCCAAATCCTCCGGCGCGGCGTTGATATTGGTCGGCCATGTCACCAAGGAAGGCCAGATCGCGGGCCCCAAAGCGGTCGAACATCTGGTCGATGCCGTGCTCTATTTCGAAGGCGAGCGGGGTCATCATTTCCGCGTGCTCAGGGCGGTGAAGAACCGTTTCGGCCCCACCGACGAAATCGGCGTGTTCGAGATGACGGGCAAGGGCCTGGCCGAAGTCGCCAATCCCTCCGCCCTGTTTCTGGGCGACCGGGATTCCAGCGCCCCGGGCACGGCGGTGTTCGCGGGGCTGGAAGGCACGCGGCCGCTCCTCTGCGAAATCCAGGCCCTGGTGGCGCCCACCGGGTACGGCACGCCCCGCCGCGCCGTGGTGGGCTGGGATACCGGCCGGCTGGCGATGATCCTAGCGGT
>JAFECO010000433.1 GCA_018242085.1 Pseudomonadota bacterium | reverse complement strand
CTGGACGAAACCAAGATTGTCGATATCGAAAATCTGATCGGCATGTCGGATCTTTCCAAGCTCATCATTTCCGAGCGGGCGGATCTGCAATTCAAGCCGTACAATGCCCGCTTTCCGGAACGGATCCGCGACCATGGCGGCGATTGTTTCGCCGCCATCCGGGAGAAGGACCTGATCGTCCATCACCCGTTCGAGAGTTTCGACACGGTGGTGCAGTTTCTGCGCCAGGCCGCGGCCGACCCCGATGTGGTGGCGATCAAGCAGACGCTTTATCGCACCAGCCAGGACAGCCCCATCGTCCAGGCCCTGATCGAAGCGGCGGAAGCCGGCAAGTCGGTGACGGCGCTGGTCGAACTCAAAGCCCGCTTCGACGAAGCCGCCAACATCAAATGGGCCCGCGACCTGGAACGGGCCGGCGTGCAGGTGGTCTATGGCTTCATCGCGCTCAAGACCCACGCCAAGATCAGCCTGGTGGTGCGGCGCGAAGGCGGCCAGCTTCACACCTATGTGCATTTCGGCACCGGCAATTATCATCCCCAGACGGCGCGGGTTTACACGGACCTGTCCTTGTTCAGCGCCGATCCGGCGCTGGGCCGCGACGCGGCCCAAGTGTTCAATTTCATCACCGGCTATGCCGAGCCCAATGCGCTGGAAAAACTGGCGGTCTCGCCTTTCTCGCTGCGCGGCCGCCTGGTCGAAGGCATCCAGCAGGAAATCATGCATGCCCGGGCGGGCAAGCCGGCGGCGATCTGGGTCAAGCTGAACTCGCTGGTCGATCCGGCGATGATCGACGGGCTTTACCGCGCCAGCCAGGCGGGCGTGAAAATCGAACTTGTGGTGCGGGGCATCTGTTGCCTGCGTCCCGGCGTGCCGGGCCTGTCGGAGAATATCCGGGTACGCTCGATCGTGGGCCGCTTCCTGGAACACGGACGGATCGTGGCCTTCGGCGCGGGCCATGGCCTGCCGTCGCCCGACGCCAAGATTTTCATTTCCTCGGCGGACTGGATGCCGCGCAACCTCGATCGCCGGGTGGAGACCCTGGTTCCCATCGAAAACCCCACGGTCCATCAACAGGTGCTGGACCAGATCATGGTCGCGCTGCTGAAGGATCAGGCGCAAAGCTGGTATATGAAGGCGGACGGAACCTATTCACGCGATTCCCATTCCGAGGATGCCGATGCCTTCTCCGCGCATACATATTTCATGACCAATCCGTCGCTCTCTGGCCGCGGCCGGGCGCTGAAGATCCAGGGTTCAGGCCCGCGCAAGCGCCGGATCTGATCTTTGTCGTCCGCCAGCGAAGTCCGTGCCTCTCCAAGCCCGCGCGCCGCCGACGCGCGCAGGCCCGTTGCCATCGTCGATATCGGCTCCAATTCCGTGCGCCTGGTGATCTACGAGAACCAGAGCCGCAACGCCGCCACCTGGCAGAACGAAAAATCGATCTGCGCCATCGGCCGCGACATGGTCACCAGCGGAAGGCTGCATGCCGAAGGCTGCGCCGCCGCGCTGGAGGCGCTGGCGCGGTTTCGCATGATCGCGGACGGCTTGAAGGTCGATCTGCGCGAGGCGGCCGCCACCGCGGCGGCCCGCGACGCCAGCAACGGCGCCGAATTCATCGCCCGTGCCGAGCGGGCCTGGGGCTCGCCCATCCGCATCCTGGCGGGCGAGGATGAGGCGCGCATCGCCGCCGAGGGCGTGGTGGCGGGCATTCCCGAAGCGTCGGGCCTGGTTGCCGATCTGGGCGGGGGCAGCCTGGACATGGTGACGGTCAAGGGCGGCCGGACGGGAGACGCCTGGACCCTGCCTTTCGGTCCGCTGCGCTTGATGGACCAGTCCAAGGGCGATCCCGACAAGGCGCGCGACATTGTCGACAAGGGTCTCAAGAATATTTCGGGCCTGTCGTCGCCGGCCCT
>JAFECO010000432.1 GCA_018242085.1 Pseudomonadota bacterium | reverse complement strand
AAAGGCCGATGCCGTGCTGTTCGGCGCGGTGGGCGGCCCGCAATGGGATGGGTTGCCGTTCGCCCAGAAGCCGGAGCGGGGCCTCTTGCGCCTGCGCAAGGACCTGGAGCTGTTCGCCAACCTGCGCCCGGCCTTGTGCTTCGATGCGCTGAAGGATGCGTCCAGCCTCAAGCCGGAAATCGTGTCCGGTCTCGATATTTTGATCGTGCGCGAACTCACCGGCGGCGTTTATTTCGGCGAGCCCAAGGAGACCACCACGCTTCCGGATGGCCAGAAGCGCGCCGTCGACACGCAGGTCTATACGACCTCGGAAATCGCCCGCATCGCCCGCGTCGCCTTCGAACTGGCGCGGCTGCGCGGCAATCGCGTCGCCTCGGCGGAAAAGTCCAATGTGATGGTGACCGGCGTGCTGTGGCGCGAAGTGGTCAGCAAGGTGCATAAGGACGAGTTCCCCGATGTGCAGCTTGCCCATGTGCTGGCGGACAATTGCGCCATGCAGCTGGTGCGCAATCCCAAGCAATATGACGTGATCGTCACCGACAATCTGTTCGGCGACGTGTTGTCGGACGAAGCCGCGCAGCTCACCGGCTCCATCGGCATGCTGCCGTCCGCCTCGCTGGGTGCCAAGATCAACGGCAAGCAGGCGGCGCTGTACGAACCCATCCATGGCAGCGCGCCGGACATCGCCGGCAAGGGCCTGGCCAACCCCATCGCCTCCATCCTCTCCTTCGCCATGTGCCTGCGCTATTCCTTCGGCCGGGTCGAGGACGCGGTGCTGCTGGAGAAGGCGGTGGAGCGGGTCTTGGCCGACGGTTATCGCACCGGCGACATCATGCAGCCGGGGATGAACCAGGTGGGCACCACCGCCATGACGGATGCGATCCTCAAGGCGCTGGCGAAACTGTCGGCTTGACGCCGCTGGCTTAAGGCGCGGACCAGAGCCGTTTCGGATTCCGCGCCGCCACTTCCAGGCGGGCGCGGCTGACCCGACGTCCTCAGGGGCGCAAGCTTGCCTGTGATGGGGCGGCCACCGCCCGGAACCCGCCGCGCCCGCATCCGGCCTTGGCCGAATAGGGACCCCTTCAGCGCCCGGACCGGACGGATTCGCGGCGAAAAACCTCATGCGGAAGCTTCCGGAACAGGCAAAAATTCCGTCCCCCGATGCGGCCAAAGCGCCCGAAAAACCATAAAAAACACTATGGGTTAGGTGAAATCCACGGGGCCGTTGCGTTGCCTACGCGGTTGCAACATAAAGCTTCGTCAATCTTCCCAGGCCCTGCGTATGTCTGTGCCCTTCCGCCGCCTGCTGGTGGCCAATCGTTCCGAGATCGCGATCCGCGTGTTCCGTGCGGCGACGGAACTCGGCATTTCCACCATCGCGGTCTATGCGGAGGAGGACAAACTCTCCCTCCATCGCTTCAAGGCGGACGAGGCCTATCAGATCGGCAAGGGCAAGGGCCCGGTCGAAGCCTATCTCTCCATCGACGAGATTCTCAGGGTGGCCAAAGAGGCCAAGGCCGACGCCATCCATCCCGGCTATGGCTTGCTGTCGGAGAGCCCGGAATTCGCCGAAGCCTGCGCGGCGGCGGGCATCGTCTTCATCGGCCCGTCACCCAAGACCCTGCGCATGCTGGGCAACAAGGTGGATGCGCGCAATCTGGCCGTCTCGGTGGGCGTGCCGGTGATGCCCGCCAGCCCGCCCTTGCCGGACGATCCGGAAAAGGTGAAGGCGCTGGCGCGCGAGGTCGGCTATCCGGTGATGCTGAAAGCCTCCTGGGGCGGCGGCGGGCGCGGCATGCGTCCCATCGACAGCGAAGATACACTGCTCGACGCCGTCTTCACCGCCAAGCGCGAAGCCAAGGCCGCCTTCGGCAAGGACGAAGTCTATCTCGAAAAGCTGGTGCGCCGCGCCCGCCATGTCGAAGTGCA
>JAFECO010000431.1 GCA_018242085.1 Pseudomonadota bacterium | reverse complement strand
GGTAAGCGGATGCCTTCCAGCACAACGCCCTGACCGCCCTCCAGAACCAGCGCGCCGTCCCGCTCCACCCGCACGACATGCGCGCTCTTGCGAACAATGTCTCCCGCACAATCGGGCAATGCCATGGCGAAACTTGCCGCCGGCCAGAACAGGCCGGCCATCACCAGGACTGTCAGCATTCTCATGAACGCGCCTTAAGGCTCACGCCCTTGGGCGGCGGCATGGAGTGCGGCACAAAGAAATCCGGCACCAGATCCTGGGAAGGGTCGACGCGATAACGGTCGAAATCCGTCACCCCATTCTCGGACAGGAAGGTATCGTCGATCAGGAAATTGCCGCTGAAGCTCTTCGGTTTGGAAAAAATCGCATAAGCCGCGTCCGCCAGAATTTCCGGCGTGCGACAATGGCGGGCCGCTTCGGGGCTGCCCATTGCCAGGCGAATGGCCGAAGTGGCGATGGCCGTGCGGGGCCATAAGGCGTTGAAGGCGATGCGGCCGGAGAATTCCGCCGCCATTCCCAAGACGCACATGCTCATGCCGTATTTCGCCATCGAATAGGCGGTGTGCCCGGCGAACCATTTGGGCTGCATGTCGAGCGGCGGCGACAGCATCAGCACATGGGGATTATCCGCTTTGAGAAGATGCGGGATGCAGAGCTTGCTCACCAGGAAGGTGCCGCGCGCATTGATCTGGGCCATCAGATCGAAGCGCTTCATGTCGGTGTCTTCGGTTCCAGTGAGGGAAATGGCGCTGGCATTGTTGACACAGACATCGATGCCGCCGAATTTCGCCACGGTCGCGTCAACCGCGGCTGCCACCTGATCCTCGAACCGGATGTCGCAGACCAGGGGCAATGCCTTGCCGCCGGCCTTTTCAATTTCCTCCGCGGCGGAAAAAATCGTGCCCGGCAATTTTGGATTCGGTTCGGCGGTTTTCGCGGCGATGGCGATATTGGCGCCATCCCTGGCGGCCCGAAGCGCGATGGCAAGGCCGATGCCGCGGCTGGCCCCGGTCACGAAAAGTGTCTTTCCCTTGAGCGGCATGCCTGCACCTTCCGAAGATCATCAGATCGTACAAGTGGGCATGGCGGCCGGCCACAAAGAAAAGCTGACCCGGCCGCGCCGACCGGCTAAAAGGCCGCGATGGAAAGCCCGCTCGCCAAGATCATGCCCGCGACTACGGACGCGATCGCCTATGCCGCACAGGTGCTGCGGGAGGGCGGGCTGGTCGCCTTTCCCACCGAAACGATCTATGGCCTGGGCGCCGATGCCCGGAACGGCAAAGCCGTAGCCGGCATTTTCGCCGCCAAGGGACGGCCCCGCTTCAATCCCTTGATCGTCCATGTCCGCGATCTCGCGGAAGCCGAAACACATGCCGTTTTTTCCGATACGGCGCGGAAGCTGGCGGAAATATTCTGGCCGGGCGCGCTCACCCTGGTGTTGCCGCGCCGCCCCCATACGCCGCTTTCGGAACTGGTCAGTGCCGGATTGGACACCGTGGCGTTGCGGGTTCCAGCCCATCCCGTCGCTCTGGCGTTGTTGCAGAAAGCCGATCTTCCCATCGCTGCGCCCAGCGCCAATCCGTCCGGCCGGATCAGCCCCACCATGGCCGTTCATGTGGCGGCCGGACTTGGCCGGAACGTCGATCTGATCCTTGACGGCGGAGCCACGCCGCTGGGCCTGGAATCCACCGTGATCGGATTTGACGGGGACAGGGCGGTGCTGCTGCGTCCCGGCGCAATCGCGCGCCAGGCCATCGAATCCATTGCCGGTCCCTTGGCCGACGCTGGCGCGGCGATCCGTTCCCCCGGCCAGCTCGAAAGCCATTATGCGCCCAATGCCACGTTGCGCTTGAATGCGCGGGAAAAAGAATCCGGTGAGCTTCTTCTGGGTTTCGGGCCATCATCACCGGACGCAAAACTGAATCTCAGC
>JAFECO010000430.1 GCA_018242085.1 Pseudomonadota bacterium | reverse complement strand
GTCATCGCGCAAAGTGAAGCGGCGCATTATGCCCGCAGCCTCTTCGCCGAAATGCGCGACATCGCGCGGCTCATTCCCGTGTTCGAGAATACCGGCATCCGGCGCCGTTACTCCTGCGTGCCGATCGAGTGGTATCTGGGCGATCACGGCTGGATGGATCGCACCAAGCTTTACATCGAAAATGCCGTGAACCTGCTGGAGACGGTGACGCGCCGCCTTCTGGAGGAGGCGAAGCTTCAAACCGGCGACATCGACAGTATCGTGGTGGTTTCCACCACCGGCATCGCCACGCCCAGCCTGGATGCCTTGCTGGTGGAACGGATGGGATTGCGCCGCGATATCCGGCGGCTGCCGGTCTTCGGCCTGGGCTGCGCCGGCGGCGTGACGGGGCTGGCGCGCGCCGCCGATCTGGCCCGCGCCTATCCTGGGAGCAAGGTCTTGTTCCTGGTGGTCGAACTTTGCGCGCTCACCTTCCGCAAGAACGACATTTCCAAAAGCAATATCGTGGCCACCGCCCTGTTCGGGGACGGCGCGGCGGGCGCGATCCTCTCCACCGACGGCGAAGGCCCCTCAGTGCGCGCGGCGGGCGAGCATACCTGGCCCCATTCGCTGGACGTGATGGGCTGGGACATGGCGGAAGACGGGCTCAAGGCCCGCTTCGCCACCAGCATTCCGGGCCTGGTGGCCAGCGATTTTCGTACCCTGCTGGACGAATTCCTGGCGCGCAATGCCATCGCGCGGGGCGACATCGATGCCTTTGCCTGCCATCCAGGCGGCGCCAAAGTGCTGGACGCGCTGGAGGACGCCCTGGACATGCCGCGCGGCGGTCTCGAGGACAGCCGTTCCATCCTCGGCGATTATGGCAATATGTCCGCGGTGACGGTGCTGTTCGTGGCCGAGCGCATGGATGTGCGCAAGAAGGCTGGGCGCACCTTGTTGACCGCGCTGGGGCCCGGCTTCTCGGCGGCGTTTCTGATGCTGGTGAATGAGAGATGATCTTTGTCGCCTATGCCATCATCGCGCTGGTGATATTGCAGCGGGCGGGCGAACTGGTCCTGGCCAACCGCAACACCCAGAAGCTGAAAGCCCAAGGCGGGGTGGAAATCGGCGCCGGGCATTATCGCTACATCGTTCTCTTGCACATGGCCTGGTTGATGGCCGTGCTCTGGCTGATCCCCACGCCGGTGGTGATCTATTGGGGCTGGATCCTGGTGTTCTTGGCTCTGCAGGCCGGCCGCGTCTGGGTGATCGCCAGCCTTGGCCGTTACTGGACCACCCGCATCATTTCGCTTCCCGGCGTGCCGTTGGTGAAGCGGGGGCCGTATCGCTATGTCCGCCATCCCAATTATCTGGTGGTGGCGGGCGAGATTGTGGCGCTGCCCATGGCGTTCGGCGAGATCTGGGTCGCCATCGGCTTTTCCATCGTCAATGCGGCGGTGCTGTACTGGCGCATCCGTGAAGAAGAGGCGGGCTTGGCGCCAAGACGGGAGCTGGGCTGAGGGGGCGGTCATGAAACCCATTGTCCTTTGGCTGGGCTTCGCCGCCATGTGCCTGGGCATGTTCATGGCCGTGCTGGACATCCAAGTGGTGGCGTCCTCGCTCACCGCCATCCAGACCGCGCTGCATATTCCCTTGGGCCAGCTGGGCTGGATCCAGACCGCCTATCTGATGGCCGAAGTGGTGGCGATCCCGCTCACCGGCATTCTCACCCGCGCCTTGTCGCTCAGGCTGCTGTTCGCGCTGGCCAGTTTGGGATTTGTCGCCGCCAGCCTGGCCTGCGCATTGTCGCCCAGTTTTGAATTCCTGATCGCGGCGCGCGTGGTGCAGGGCTTTTTCGGCGGCATGCTGATCCCTTCCGTGTTCACGGCGGTGTTCGTGCTGATCCCCCGGCCGCATCAGGTCCTGGCCACGACCATGGCGGGCGTGGCGGCGT
>JAFECO010000042.1 GCA_018242085.1 Pseudomonadota bacterium | reverse complement strand
TGCTCTATCTGCATATTTCCGGCAGCGCCGAAGGCGGCAAGGTGCAGCCCATTCCGGACGTGCCCGACCTGATCGCAAAAGCCATCACCCAGCTGGCGGGGCGCATCGCCCGTTTCGACGATCCTGCCACCGCCTATCATTCCCGCGTGCGCCCGTTCAGCACCGCGTCCGAAGGCGACTATGACCATCTGGCGCGGGTGCGCGAATGGTCGGTCTCCGGCGTGGAGGACGCATGAGCAGCAATCTCGCCTCCGATCCCTTTCTGTCGGCCTGGGTCGCGGCCAATGCGGGCGCCGGCAAGACCTATACCTTGGCCAATCGCGTGGCGCGTCTGCTGCTGGCGGATGCAAGGCCGGAGAAAATCCTCTGCCTGACCTTCACCAAGGCCGCCGCCGCCGAGATGCAGCACCGCCTGTTCCGGCAATTGGGCGAGTGGGCGATGCTTTCCGACGACAAGCTTGCCGGGAATATCCGCGAGATCGGCGCCGAACCGGATGACTTGCCCAAGGCGCGCCGCCTCTTCGCCCAGGCGCTGGAAACGCCCGGCGGGCTGAAAGTCCTGACCTTGCACGCATTCTGCCAGATCGTGCTGGCGCGCTTTCCCCTGGAGGCGGGCGTATCGCCAGGCTTCGAAGTCCTGGACGACGCTTCCGCCCGCGCGCTGATCGGCGAAGCCCGGCAGATCGTGCTGGAGCGCGCCGGCGCGGGCGAAACGCCTCTGCATGACGCCGTGGCGCGTCTGGCGACAGAAGCGGGTGAAGCGCGTCTGAACGACATCCTGCATGCCGCGCTGGGCAATGACCGGCGCAAGATGGACCGCTTTTTCGACAGCCTGAATGGCGCACCCTTCGCAGACGCCGTCTGGCGGGCCCATGGCGCAGAGCCCGGTGCCGATCCGGCGGAAGATTTCTGCCGGGCATTGCGGGAAGAAATCGAGCAGTTGCGGGCGGTGCGCACCTGGCTGCATCAGGGCACCAAGCAGGACATGGACTCCGCCGCCCGCCTGGCGAAAATTCTCGCCGCGGATTTGGACGCCGACAGTTTTGTGCTGTTCCGCGAATGGCTGATGACCAAAGATGGCGCGCCCCGCAAAAAACTCGCCGCCAAAGCGCTGGCGGATGCAAGGCCCGATCTCCTTGCCTATCTGAGCGACTTGCAGAACCGCTTCTGCCAAGCCGAAGACCGCCAGCGCGCCGCACGGGCGGCGCGGCTCGCGCAAGCGGCGCTCACCCTAATCGATGCCATGCGCCGCGAATATGCCTCCGCCAAGACGCGGCGTGGCGTTCTGGATTACGACGATCTGATCGTGAAGACCTTGGCCTTGTTGGAGCGGGGCAATGCCGCGCAATGGGTGCTCTACAAGCTCGACAATGGCATCGATCATATTTTGATCGACGAAGCCCAGGACACCAGCCCGGAACAATGGGCGATCGTGCGCAAGCTGACGGAAGAGTTTTTTGCCGGAACCGGACGCGAGCGGACGCTGGCCCGCACGATCTTCGCCGTGGGCGACGAGAAGCAATCGATCTTCAGCTTCCAAGGCGCCGATCCCACCCAGTTCGACATCAACCGGCATTATTTCGAGCAGCTGGCGACGCAAGCCGAACAGCCCTTCGTGGATCAGCCGCTGGTCACCTCGCGCCGCTCGGCACCGGAAATCCTGCAATTCGTCGATCACGTTTTTTTCGATGCGGCGGCGCGGGCGGGCTTGACCTCGCGCGATCAGGCGATCACCCATCTGGCCCATCGCGCCGAGGCCTTGGGCGGGATCGAATTCTGGACGGCGTTGGCGCCGCCGCCGGCCGTGACGGTCGATCCCTATCTGCCGGTCGACGCGGTGCAGCCCGACAGTCCCATCGTCGAGCTGGCCCGGCGCATCGCGGGTCAGATCCGCACCTGGCTGGACAGCGGCGCGACCCTGCCGGGCCATGACAAGCCCATCGCGCCGGGCGATATCATGATCCTGTTGCCCCGCCGCGAGCCTTTCGGCAGCGAAATCATCCGGCAGTTGAAGCTGCGCCGCATTCCGGTGGCGGGCGCGGACCGCATCACCCTCACCGAACAGATCGCGGTGATGGATCTGATGGCGCTGGGCCAGTTCGTGCTGCAGCGGGAGGATGATCTCAGTCTCGCCGCCCTGCTTCGCTCGCCGCTCTGCAATATTGGCGAGGAGGACCTGTTCGCGCTCTGTCACGGGCGCGCCGGCACCGTGTGGCAATCTTTGTCCGATCAGAAAGGCCAAGCGCGCTTTGAAGCGGCGCATGTCTTCCTGTCCGAGATGCTGGCCCGGGCCGATTATGCGCCGCCCTTTGAATTTTACAGCCACGCCCTCACGACCTTGGACAAAAAGCGGGACATGATCGCCCGATTGGGGCCGGAATCGTCCGACGCGATCGAGGAATTCGTTTCGCTCGCCCTGGCCTATGAGCGGATGCACACGCCCTCGCTGGAAGGATTTCTCGATTGGGTGGCGCGGGGCGATACCGAAATCAAGCGCGACATGGAGCGCGGCCGTAACGAAGTGCGGGTGATGACGGTGCATGGCGCCAAAGGGCTGGAAGCCGATATCGTGATCCTGCCCGACACCACCGCCCTGCCCGATCCGCCGTCGCGCAAGGGTCATCTGCTCTATGGCGAGACCGGCGTGCTTTTCCCCTTGGCCGAGGGCGAAGCGCCGGAAAGCGTCAAGGCCGCCAAGCGCATCGAAGAAGATCAGACGCTGCGCGAACATCGCCGCCTGCTCTATGTCGCGCTTACTCGCGCCCGCGACAGGCTTTACGTTTGTGGTTTTGAAAATCGCCGCGGCGTGCGGGATGGGTCCTGGTACGCCTTGGCGCGCGCCGCGGCCGAAGCACTGGGCCGGCCCATCACCCGCCACGGCGAAGCCGCTTCGGCATTCGGGCATGTGGAGAATGAAATGCGCGCCGCCGCATCCGGCGCGCAGCCCATGCCGCCTCCCCTGCCGGGATGGGTGAGCCGCCCGGCGCCCCCCGATCGCATTGCGCCAAGATTGATCCGCCCGTCCGATGCGTTCGATATGCCCGAACAGACATCCCTGTCGCCTTTGAACACGGCCAATGATCGTTTCAAGCGCGGCAATGTGGTGCACGCGCTGCTGGCGCGGCTACCCGATATTGCCATCGATGCACGGCGCGACATCGCGATCCGGTATGCAACCGCGCAAGGATTTGACGACGGCGCCGCCACCGCGCTGGCGGACGAAACACTGAGACTTTTGAACGATCCGGAATTCGCGCCGGTTTTTGCCCCGTCGAGTCGGGCCGAAATCGCCTTCCTGGCCGCCCTGCCGGAATTGGGCCCGGGCGCGCAAGTCAATGGTCGCGTCGACCGGCTGGCGGTGACGGACACGGAAGTTTTGATCCTGGATTTCAAGACCAACCGCCCGCCTCCCTCTCGCGAAGATGATGTCAGTCCCATTTACCTTGCCCAGATGGCGCTCTACCGGGCCGCCGCGGCGCGGATATTCCCAAACCGGCGAATCGTCTGCGGCCTGGTCTGGACCGACGGCCCCTCCCTGATGCGGCTTTCCGATGCCCTTCTGGACCGCCAAATGGCCCTGATCCGGCGGCGGCTTGACCCTGAGGGGGTGCATTCCTAGATATATGACCGGCGGTCAGTAAAAGCGGAAAGCGGTTTTCCGCTCGGCCGCGCGACCGGAAAAGTGCGCAGCAAAGGACGTTAGCCCATGCCCATCAAAGTCTCGGATGCCTCGTTCCAGGCCGATGTTCTGGACGCCACCAAGCCGGTCCTGGTGGATTTCTGGGCCGAATGGTGCGGGCCTTGCCGCATGATTGCGCCGGCGCTGGACGAGCTTTCCGCCGAGTTGGGCGACAAGGTGACCATCGCCAAGATCAATATCGACGAGAACCCCCACGTCCCCACCAAGTATGGCGTGCGCGGCATCCCCACCATGATGATTTTCTCTCAGGGCCAGGTTGCAGCCACCAAGGTCGGCGCGCTGCCCAAGTCGAAAATTAAAGAGTGGATCGAATCCTCGATCTGATTTTTCTTCTTTTCCCGGCGTGACGCCGCGGAAAACCGCCGATACGATAGTTTCCCAAGAAACATCTTTCGGGGGTTTTCATGCGGCGTTCCGTTTTGTTGGGCTTGGCTGGTTTTCTTTTGACGGGCGCGGCGTTCGCGCAAACTCCTTCCAACGATTATGCCAGCCTGACGGCGCGCCTCGATGCGGCGATCAATCCGCGCGAGCTTGACGGCTGGATGAAGATTCTGGCGGCGGAGCCCAATCAAGTCGGCTCGCCCCACAACAAGGCCAATGCCGATTGGATCCTGAAGCAGTTCCGGGATTTCGGCTGGGACGCCCATATCGAAACCTATCAGGTGCTTTATCCGACGCCGGTCAGCGAGGCGCTGGACATCGCCAATCTCAACGGCAAGCCGTGGAAAGCGACGTTGCAGGAGCGGCCTCTTCCCGGCGACAGCTCGTCCACCGCCAAGGACAAGGCCCTGCCCGCCTATCTCGCCTTCCAAGGTGACGGCGACGTCACCGCGCCGCTGGTCTATGTCAATTACGGCAATGCCGATGATTACAAGCGGCTCGAGCAGCTCGGCATCTCGGTCAAGGGCAAGATCGTCATCACCCGCTATGGCCAGGGCTGGCGCGGCCTGAAGGTCAAGCTGGCCCAGGACCATGGCGCGGTCGGCGCCTTGATCTATTCGGATCCGGCCGATGACGGCTATTCGGTGGACGGCGTCTATCCCAAAGGGGCGATGCGTCCTGCCCAGGGATTCCAGCGCGGCTCGGTCGCCGACATGACGATCTATCCCGGCGATCCCTTGACGCCCGGCGTCGCCGCCAAGGAAGGCGCCAAGCGCCTCACCCGCGAAACCTCGCCATCGATCCTGAAAATCCCCGCCCTGCCGATTTCCTACGGCGACGCACAAGTGATGCTGGCCGCGATGGACGGCGTGGTGGCGCCGGAGAATTGGCGCGGCCATCTGGGCATCACCTATCGCGTCACCGGCAATGTGCCGGTGCACCTGATGGTGAAGTCGGAATGGAGCCTGAAAACCATTTACGACGTGATCGCCACGTTGAAGGGTTCGCAATATCCCGATCAGTGGGTGGTCCGCGGCAATCACCATGACGGCTGGGTGTTCGGCGCCAGCGATCCCTTGTCGGGCCAGACGGCCTTGCTGGCGGAAGCCAAGGCGCTTGGCCAGATGGCCAAGGCCGGCTGGAAGCCCAAGCGCACCATCGTCTATACCAGCTGGGACGCGGAAGAACCCATGCTGCTGGGTTCGACCGAATGGGCGGAAGATCACGCCGACGAGCTGAAGAAAAAGGCCATTGTCTATATCAACAGCGACGGCAATGGCCGCGGCATTCTCAATGTCGGCGGCAGCGAAGACCTGGAAAAATTCGTCAGTGACACGCTGGCGGGGTTGAAGGACCCGGAAACCGGCCAGTCGGTCGATGCGCGCCGCCGCGCCAAATTGCGCATGGCGGGCCCGATGGCCGACGAACATGACCGCGCCATGGGCCGCCAGGCAGCGGACGCATCGAAGAACATGCCGCTGGAGCCGCTGGGTTCGGGCTCGGACTATTCCGCCTATCTCCAGCATCTGGGTCTGGCGACTTTGGACTATGGCTATGGCGGCGAAGGCCGGTCCAGCGGCGTCTATCATTCGCGTTACGACACCTATGAGCATCACAGCAAATTCGTCGATCCGGGCTTTGTCTATGACGCGCTCCTGGCCAAGACGGTGGGCCGGGCGGTGATCAAGGCGGCCGATACGGACCTGCCCATCCAGCAGGCCTCCGATTTCGCCGACGCCATCGGTCAATATGTGGGCGAGGTAAAGCGCCTGGCGGACACGCGGCGTACCGCGGCGGAAACCCAAAAGAAGAATCTGGCGGACAATGTCTATGCCCTGGCCGCCGATCCCACCAAGCCACATGCCAATCCCACGCCGTTGCTGGAAGTGCCGAAATTCGATTTCGCGCCGCTCGATCAGGCGGAAGCGAAACTGAAGGCCAGCGCCAAGGCCTATGACGATGCCTTGGCCGCCAATGGCTCGCGGCTTTCCGGCACCGATCTCGCCCGCCTGCAGGGACTGATGCAGTCCATCGGCCAGACCTTGCTGCTGGAAAAAGGCCTGCCCTTCCGCGACTGGTACAAGAATTCGATCTACGCGCCGGGCCGCTTCACCGGCTACGGCGCCAAGACCCTGCCGGGCGTGCGCGAAGCGATCGAAGAGGAACGCTGGGCCGACGCCACCCAATATATCGGGCTGACTGCGGGCACCATCAACGCCTACAGCGACCGGTTGGATCAGGCGACGGCGGTGCTGAAGCGCTGACGTCTTTATTCCTGTCCTCACCCTGAGCCCGTCGAAGGGCGAGGACAGGATTTTTGCGCGACCTCAGCTGTTCTCGCGCAGGATATATCCGGCCAGATAAAGCGAGCCGCAGATGAGGATTCGCGGCGGCGGCTCCTTGGGGTGGGCGCGCGCCCAGGCGCCCACTTGCAGCATCGCGTCTTCCAGATCCTCGGCGGGAGCGGCATCCAGTCCGGCGGCGCGGGCGGCGTCATAGAGCGCGCCCGCACCCAGGCTGGCCGCTTCGCCGGGGATAGAAACCGTCACAACATGTCGCGCCAAACCCTTGAAAGCGGACAGAAAACCTTCCGCGTCCTTGGTCCTGAGCATGGCGCAGATCAGATAGAGAGGCCTGTCAACTTTCTCGTCCAGATCGGCGATGGCGCGGCTGACGGCGGCGGCGCAGTGCGGGTTGTGACCGCCGTCCAGCCAGATCTCGGCGCCGTCGGGCGCCTGGCCGACCAAGGGCCCATGGGAGAGATGCTGCAGCCGGGCCGGCCAATCCACGCTTCGCAGGCCCCTCTCCACGGCGGCATCGGCGCCCCAGTCCATCGATTGCCCGCCCTGCATGGCATGGCGCAGGCCTGCGATGGCGACGGCGGCATTGTCGATCTGGTGGCGGCCGATCAGCCGGGGCAGCGGCAAATCAAGCAGCCCCATCTCATCCTCATAGACCATGCGGCCATGTTCCTGGCGGCCGAAGAAATCCTGCCCGAAGACAAAAGCCGGCGCGCTCACCGTGTCGGCCCGGCGCAGGATCACTTCGCGGGCGATCTCGTCCTGGGGTCCAATCACCACCGGCACGCCGGGCTTGATGATGCCGGCCTTTTCGCCCGCGATGGTGGCGATGTCGTTGCCGAGAAATTCGAGATGGTCCAGCCCCACCGGCTGGATGATGGTCATGGCCGGGCGGGGCACCACATTGGTGGCGTCATAAGTCCCGCCCAGCCCCACTTCCAGCACCACGGCGTCGGCGGGATGACGGGAAAAGGCCAGGAACATGGCGGCGCCGGTGATCTCGAAGAAGGTGATGGGCTGGCCGTCATTGACCCGCTCCACCTCCTCCAGCACGGCGCAAAGTTCGTCTTCCGAAATCAGTTCGCCGGCGATGCGGATGCGCTCATGGAAACGCACCAGATGGGGCGAGATATGCGTATGAACCTTCAGCCCTTGCTCTTCCAGGATGGCGCGGGAAAAGGCGCAGGCCGACCCTTTGCCGTTGGTGCCCGCGACATGGATCACGGGCGGCAGCTTGAGCTGGGGATTTCCCAGAGCGCCCAGGAGCCGCAACATGCGATCCAGCGCCAGATCGATCTTTTTGGGATGCAGCGACAGCAGCCGATCCAGAATCGCCGTGCTGCGCGGCGATTCAAACCCGCTGCCCAGGGCTGGGATCATTGCGCGGCGACCGCGCGTCCATTGCCGTTGAGGTTGGGCGGCGGCAAGGTCCGGGCCTTGGGGCGCGGCTTCTTCATAAGCATGTGCAGGATGCGCGACAGGCCGGCGCGCATCTCCGCGCGGGGCAAGACCATGTCCAGCATGCCATGGGCCAGAAGATATTCCGCTCGCTGGAAGCCTTCGGGCAGCTTCTCGCGAATGGTCTGGGCAATGACGCGAGCCCCGGCAAAGCCGATCTGCGCGCCCGGCTCGGCGATCTGAATGTCGCCCAGCATGGCATAGGAGGCCGAAACGCCGCCGAAAGTGGGATCGGTGAAGACCACGATATAAGGCAGGCCCGCTTCCTTCAGCATCTGCACAGCAATCGTCGTGCGCGGCATCTGCATCAGGGACAGCATGCTTTCCTGCATGCGCGCGCCACCCGACGAGACATAGAGAATGAAGGCGCGTTTCTCCGCGATCGCCGCTTCGGCGGCCCGCACAAAGGCTTCGCCCACCGCCATGCCCAAGGAACCGCCCAGGAAATCGAAGGCCTGCACGGCGATCATCACCGGCAATCCGTCGATGGTGCCGCGCGCGGCGCTGAAGGCCTCCGGCCGCGAGGTCTTGGCCTTGGCGGCTTTCATTTCGTCGGCATATCGCTTCTCGGCCTTGAAACGCAGAGGATCGCTGGCCACCTGGGGCGGCGGCAATTCGGTATAGGAGTTCGGATCGAAGGTGAACGCGAAGCGTTCCGCCGGGCCCACGCGCAGGTGATGGCCGCAATTGGGGCAGACATGGAAATTCGCCACCAGATCGCGGTGGAAGATCATTTCTCCGCAGGCGGAGCATTTGCGCCAGAGATTTTCCGGCGTTTCGCGGCCGCTTTCGCCCTTGGTCATCAATTTCTTGATGCGGGGGCGGACAAGATTGGTGATCCAGTTCATGCGCCTACCTTAGCACCGGATTCGGCGCGAATGGAATCGGCCAGGGCACGGCACAGGTCCGACACCGATGTGACAACCGCGTCCCTGCCCGCGCTTTGCGTTTCAGCGACGATGTTAACGATCGCCGAACCCACCACCGCCGCATCGGCGATGCGGGCGATCTGTGCCGCCTGCTCCGGCGTGCGGATGCCGAAGCCAACGGCGATGGGAAGCGCCGTCGCTTTGCGGATGCGGGCCAGCGCCGCTTTCACATCGTCTTCGGCAAAACTCTTGGTGCCGGTCACGCCGGTTATCGAGACATAGTAAAGATATCCGCTGGCGCCGTTCAGGACTTTCGCCAGCCGCGCGTCATGGGTGGTCGGCGTCACCAGGCGGATGATGTCGATGCCGGCGGCCTGTGCCGGTTTCAGGATTACCGCATCTTCTTCCGGCGGCAGATCGACAATGATCAAGCCGTCCACGCCCGCATCGGCAGCCTCGCGCACAAAGGCGTCCGCGCCCCGCGCATGCACGGGATTGTAATAGCCCATCAGCACGATCGGGGTCTTGTCGTCGCGCTTGCGGAACCCGCGCACCAACTCCATCGTCCGCGCCATGGTGGCGCCGGCATGAAG
>JAFECO010000429.1 GCA_018242085.1 Pseudomonadota bacterium | reverse complement strand
CTCGCCATGCGGGCGGCCGCGGCACGGGCGGCCAGCCGGCGCGGTTCGAGCATCAGGATGCGCCCCCGATCCATGGGCGCCGCACCCAGAAGCGCGAGCGGCACGGATGTTGTCTTGCCCGCACCGGGCGGCGCGACCAGCACGGCATTGGACTCCCTGCCAAGCACGGCAATGAGGCGGGGAATACATTCCGCCACTGGCAGGTCCGGCATGGAAAAATATGGCAACGGCATGATCCGGGACGCGCGCGGGCGCATGATGACTCCAGGCCGTGTAGTGCAAATTGCCGCCTTTGTCTCCCGTCGCCATGAGCAATGGGCGGCGCCTGGCTATTTCGCCGCCGCCAGAATGGCCGCGACCTCGTTGACGGCACGCCAGCCCTGATCGATCGCCGCATCGGTATAGGCGCGGCCATCGGAGTCGGAATTGGCAATGGCGATGCGCCCGAACGGCCGGCGCCCGATCACGCAGGGACGCTCCGAAGCCGGACGGTCCAACGGCTCGAACAGGGGGTTATATTCATACGCATAGCCATGCGGCCAGCGATTGACGGTGATGGCCTGAATATCCTTCGCCGGATCGAAGCCGCCACCTTTCAGCATCCGGCCGAGCTGGTCATGGACATTCTGCTCGAAGGTGGCGAAGGGCGTTGCATAAAGTTCCCACCGGCCGGCGCGATACTGTTCCTTGGCGGCCAGGCCAGGCTTGCATGGCGTCCGCAGCATATGGATCACGCAAGGCTCCTGTGGTGACGCGGGAAATTGATAACGTCCCAGCGAGACGGGAAAATCCAAGGTGATGTCGGAGAAATAGCTTCCCGGCGCGTAGATGGCATTGGTGCCGAGTTTCTCGAACGCCTCCCAATTGCGCAGCTGGATGTTGGTATAGACCAGCGGCTCCTTCACCGCATAAGCCAATGCCTCTTTCTGCGTATCGGGCATTTCCGGGCACAGATACGGCACCATGCAATTGTAGCAGGCCATGATGCAGGCCGCGCCGCGCACCTTGTACGGTTTTCCGGACAGGACATACGTGACATCCACTTCGCGCGCGGTGCCGGGATCGCCGGCATGGCGCGCCGAAATCACCGTGCTGTTGAGGCGGATGCGCACGTCACTGCCCGCGCGATCCAGCCGCGTGTAATCGGCCTTCGCCATCACCACGTCTTCCATGGAATTTCCCGGCATTGCCTCGGGCAAGAGCGCGCGAACCAGCAGGCGCGCGACCGAAGCATTGCCGTCAGGGAAGTGGAATATGTAAGGCTCTTCCTCCTCGGCCTGTGCGCCGCCACGCCGGCGTTCCTGAACATGCATTCCCTTGAAACCGGGAAAACCTTCCTGGCGGCAAGTGTTCGCCGAGACTGCGTCGATGCCCACACAGTAGAGATCGTGCGGCATCTTCTGGAAAAGTTTCACCACATCGGGATGAACCTTGACATGGTTCAGAAGAAAATCCCGGTAGCTGGTCTTGGTCAGCCGGGCCCGCGTCTCTTCCGGGGAAAGCCCCGGCATATAATCCACTGCGTCATCGCGCAGACGGAACAGGTCGGCGCGCGCCGCCTCCGCGATCGGCATCGCCGCGATCAGCTTGGCGTCCATGAAGGCGTCCAGATTGGCCAGGGGAATCTCGCCCTCCCGCCCCACCAGCAAGCGGTCACTGCCGAACGTTTCGCGATCGAAGAAGATCGAAGGCGTCAGCTTGTGCGCGCGATAGAAATCCTGATCGTAATATTTGTAGAAGCGCCGCACATCGATGCCGATCTCCCGCAGCAGCCCCTTGGCCACGTCGCTATAGCGTCCGGGCGCTTCGATGGATTGGGTACCGCCATAGCCCAGCAGCAAGCGGCCGCCGGCCTGAAACTCGTTGCGCTTGGCATGGCCGCCGAAATCGTCGTGATTGTCCAGGACCAGCACGCGCGCATTGGCGTTCTGCTTGCGGAAGA
>JAFECO010000428.1 GCA_018242085.1 Pseudomonadota bacterium | reverse complement strand
CAGGCGGCGGGTGTCATTCACACCGATTTCGAACAAGGCTTCATCCGCGCCGAAACCATCGCCTATCCCGATTATGTGGCGGGCAAGGGCGAAGCGGGCGCCCGTGAGCTGGGTAAATTCCGGCTGGAAGGCAAGGATTACGTCGTCGCCGATGGCGACGTGCTGCATTTTAGATTTAACAACTAACACGCGGAATGCGTGTCGTCCCCGGCCGAGCGGCGATGCACCAGCATCAGCGCGAGGGAAGGGGATCCAGGCATCGAAATTTCGCCTGACTTTCCAAACCTGGATCCCCTTCCCTCGGCGCTGGTCGCGCCTCGCCGGGGATGACAGGTGAGTAGATCTCGACACTCGACCTCGATAATCAAACAAGGCGGACAAAATTCGCCTTCACGCGGGCGGTATCGTAAATAAATCCCTGCCAGCCTGCCCTGCGCGCTGTTTTGGATAGGGGTGCGCGGGGCTTAAATAACTCAATAGTCTGCAAGTCGGCCGCGAGATAGTAGATCGCATATCGTTTTCCGGAAACCAGAACTAGAAATAGCGGAAAGTAGATCGCCGCATCCATTCGTTCCTTCTGCGGTTTCCAAGCAGCGCCCAACACCGCCTTCGGAATTTGATCAATATCCTTTACCCGGGCCGCCTTCACCTGACCGAGATATCCGCAGAAATCACAAATAACGTCTGCACATTTGAAATTAGGAGGTAGTTTTATAAGCGTCCGTGATCGCTTGCATTTCGGGCAAGCGCAACGCTGAACGACAACCTGTTCACCAAGCAACCCTAGCTCTTGATGAGCGGTCGGCATTACCGCAAGCTCGCCTCAATATTCCCGCCGTCAACAGTAACAACCGCCGCTGTGGTCTTGGTGGCGGTGGCGAGATAGACGAAGGCATCCGCTACATCTTCCGCCGTCACTTCGCGCTTGAGCAGATTGCCCGCCATGTAGTCGGCTTCGCTGAGGCCGCGCGCCTTGGACCGCGCCGCCACCATCTCGTCGGTCAAAAGACCGGTGCGGATGCGGTCGGCATTCACGGCGTTGGAGCGGATGCCGTCTTTGCCGTGGTCCAAGGCATATTGCTTGACCAGGAACAGGGTTGCCGCTTTGGGCAGGCCATAAGGCCCGAAATCCTTGCCCGGATTGACCGCCTGCTTGGAGGTGTTGAACAGCAGGCTGCCGAAGGTGCCCTGGGCCTGCATGATGCGCACGGCATTCTGGGCCACATTCTGGTGCGCCCAGAAATTCAACTCGAAGCTCTTGCGCAGGGTTTCGTCATCGACCGTGCCGATGGTGCCCTGCCAGGCCGCGCCCGCATTGGAGACCACGATATCGACGCCGCCGAAGGTTGAAACCACCTTGTCGAAGGCCGATTTGATGCTGGCCGGATCGGTGACGTCGCATGGCACGGCCAGCGCCTTGCCGCCGATCTTTTTCGCCGCGGCTTTGGCCGCGTCGAGGTCGCGGT
This sequence comes from Pseudomonadota bacterium, assembly GCA_018242085.1. Classification (GTDB taxonomy): domain Bacteria; phylum Pseudomonadota; class Alphaproteobacteria; order Micropepsales; family Micropepsaceae; genus Rhizomicrobium. Next base: position 497 of record JAFECO010000428.1, on the reverse strand, counting down.
CCAGGATCGCCACTTCCGCGCCCTGCCCCGCCATCGCCTTGGCGGTGGCCGCGCCGATGCCCGAACCGCCACCGGTGATGACCGCCACCTGGCGCGACAGGGGCTTTTCGTTCGACTTGCCCAGCTTGGCCTGTTCCAAGGACCAATATTCGACTTCGAACATGTCGTATTCGCTGATGCAGCTGTACTCGCCGATGGCTTCGGCATCGCTGATCACGGCGATGGCATTCTCGGCGATATCGGCGGCGATGGCCGCGTCCTTGGCGGTGGCGCCCAGGCCGAACATGCCCACGCCCGGCACCAGAATCACCCGCGGCAGGGGGTCCAACTCTTTCTTCTTCACCGGGCTCTTGTCGTTGTTCCTGGCGAAATAATCGTGATAGCGGGCGACAAAGGCATCGACCGCCGCGCGCACCTCGCCCGCCCACTCACCCAGCTTGCCTGCTTCCGGCGCCGGCACGATCATGGGCCAATTCTTGGTGCGGATGGTGTGATCG
>JAFECO010000427.1 GCA_018242085.1 Pseudomonadota bacterium | reverse complement strand
GATCGTGCATGATGCCCGTCCTCTAAAGAAGAAGCGCGGCCAGATGATAGACCGGCAGGGCTTCCAGCGCGACCGCCAGCAGCGACACGCCGGTCAAGAGCGACGCCAGGATCAACAGCCGGTTGTCCTGTTCCAGCGAGGCCAGCGCCACCGTGCCCACGGTGAAGCCGGGCAGCACATTGCTGAACGGCAGCGGCACCAGCAGCGCGGCCCCCAGCACGGCGATCAACAATCCCGTCCATCGCGTGTGGCGGTGGGACGGCGGATGCGGCCGCCGCATCGCATAGGCTTCGTAACGCTTCAACAGCCGGAGCAAGAGCCGGGACGCCTTCTCGAACCGCGCGGCCGACAGCCTGCCTTTGCCGGCGAGCAGGGGAACGAAGATCGCGCGGCGGCGGAAGATCAGCGGCGTGGCGGTGCATAACAGCAGAATGCCCGCCACCGGCGAGGTCGCGGGAATGACGGCGAAAGGCGTGAAGATCAGGAACAGCATCTCCGGCGAACGGATCAGGAAATGCTCCTCGATCCAGGCGGCCGTCACGCCATCGGCGGGAACCTGGCGCAACATGCTTTCCACCAGCGCGGATGCGTCCGCCGGTGAAGGCCGGTCATCGCCGGGAAGGGCATCGGAACCGCTCATGCAAGCGCCGCCCATTCGCAAAAGACAAGTTTACCCGCCGGGGGCTGGGGCTCCCTTGCGCAGGATCAAGCGGGGGCGGGGGAAACTCATCCGGCCCTTCGCTTACGCTTCGGGCGTTCGTCGTTTTCGCGGGTCCACTGGACCCGCTCACGCGCTTCGCGCGCCACTTCTTACCCTTCGACGGGCTCAGGATGAGGATACGAGTCCTGACCTCACCCTGAGCTTGTCGAAGGGGTCGAAGAGTGAGAGCGACCCTCTTGGACTTTTCACCTCGCCTAGCGACTGTCGAAGGAGGGCCTGTCGTTCGGGCCAGGCCGGGAATTATCACTATCTGCTTACTGGGCGGGAAGGGCGGGCCATTCGTAAGGCCGTCGCCGTGTGGGTATCGGTCTTGTATCGAAAGTCTGCATGGAGTCCGGCATGAACATGACGTCGAAGATGGCAGGCGCAGATTGCGGCTTTCCATCTTTGACGGAAGGCTTGGTCGGCAAGTCCATAACGGCCTTTATCATGCTGGCGTCCAGTTCGCGCGATCCGGCACTGGTCTGAATTTGAGGGTCTGATACATCCCCCGTTTCAGAAACGGTCACGCGGACGGTGCCCCACGCACCCAATGGCTTGCCACGTGCGGCAGCAGGATAACGCGAATCGTTTGTATAAATTTTCAGATACCATGGCGCCATGGTCCAGATTTGGCTGATATACAGCTGAACACCGCGCGCGTGACATTCGGCCGGTGTCTGCACCCAGCGCCAATAGCGTCTAATGAAATCGACCGTCGCGCCGGACAGGCGGGGCGAGGCGTTGGTTTCCGTGACGGACGCATCGCTGATCCGTCCGTTTTTGTCGACGATTACCCTCATGCGAACAATTCCCTGCTCACCCGCCGCCTGGGATTCGGCGGGGTAGGGCGGCAGCATATGCGCATTCCAGATCGGCGTCAGATCCACGGTCGCCTTGCGCCCGCAATCATTCGCAGCACTAGGGGGCGGGAATTTGGCCACGGCTGATTCCACCAGCGGATCGGCGATTTCCTGGACCCGTTCTCTTGTCGGAAAGAAATCCACTGGGATTTCCTCCGTGCGTATCTTGTCTTTGTGGTTCGGATCGTCCGGGAATTTAAGCTGCGATACTGCCTTGACCATGGCGTCGTCCAGCAGCGGCGATTTGGTGCTTTTGGAAGTTTCAGCGGAAACGACAACGCCCGCGCCCGAAATTCTGGCTTCGACAACGCCGGATCCACCTTGCCCGCTATCGACCATGGAAATCGGGTAGCGGGGATCGTCGGCGAGAATTTCCAAATGCTCATGGCCCAAATACCAA
>JAFECO010000426.1 GCA_018242085.1 Pseudomonadota bacterium | reverse complement strand
ACGGCAAAGTCACCAAGGCCGAAGCGCAGAAGAACACGGCGGTGATGCAGATGTTCGATCAGGCCGACAAGAACAAGGATGGCGGCCTGTCCAAAGACGAGTTCATGGCGGCGTTCGGCAAGTAGAAAGGAAGTGGGCCACCCGCTCATCGAAAGCGGGTGGCCCAACCTTTGGAGCGTCGCTAGTTCTTGGGAACACCGCTTGGGGGGAGGTCTAGCGGGCGTTCTGGACGTCCTCGGGCTTTACCGTGTCTTTGTAGGCATTGCCGAAATGGGTGCGAACGTAATTGGCCACATCGGCGATCTGCTGGTCGCTCAGCGCGCCGCCGAAGGCGGGCATGGATTTGAGGCCATGCGTCACCACTGAGATGGGATAGCCCGGTTCGGCCAGCTTGGTGTTTTTCGCCAGCGCCGGATAATGGCCCGCGCCTTCCGCGCCGCGCCCGTCAGGCATGTGGCAATCTTGGCAGATGCCTTTGTAAAGCGCTTCGCCGCCTTGCTGCGGAAACTGGTTGCGGCCAACTTGAGCCATCGCGCTGGGAACGAGCAGCGACAGCACGGCGGCGAGAAGAATGGGTTTGGTTTTCATCGCTCTTCTCCTTCAGGCCGACATTACGCGCTTGTGCAGGCGGGTGATGGCGTCCAGCGCCGACAGCACCGAGCCTTCCTGCCAGGCCATCAGGCGCGAGCAATGTTCGCCCGCCAGCACGATGCGGTTATCGACGGCGCACATGTCGGCGTAATGTTTTTCGCGCAGTTCGTCGTTCCACAGGCCCGAGCAGCCCAAAGTCCAGGGCACCCGATGCCAGGCGATGGCGATGCCGTTCATGAATTCCGCGCGATATTGGGGATGGATCCTGCCGCCCTGTTCCAGCGCCGCTTCGATCTGCTCCTGGGCGCTGAGCGCTTCGAAATTATAGACGCGCATGCCGATGCGATAAACATAGGCGCCGAGCAAGACCGCCGGGCCTTTCTCGAAGAATCCGTGGCTGGGATAGGAGATGTTGAAGATCGGCTGGTCGGTATAGGTGTTGCCGCCATAGATATTGTCGTCTTCTTCCCAGAAGCGGCGCTTGAATTGCAGGCCCACCTTCACCGCCGGCAGATAGGGCAGGCTGTCGATGGCGGCCCGCATCTTCGCGCCCACATTCATGGGAATCTGGCTGAGGACGGAAACCGGGATGGTGTTGACGCACCAATCGGCTTTTTCCGTCTTGGGCGCGCCGCCGGTCTTGCTGTTGATATAGGTGACGGTGACGCCGGTTTCGTCCTGGTGGATGTTGGTGACCTTGCAGTCATACTGGATCACGCCGTCCAGCAATTTGCCGAAGGCCTTGCCGATCTCGCCCATGCCGCCCTTGGGCTGGAAGAGCTGGCCCTGGAAATCCCATTGCTTGGGAAAATAGAGCGCGTTCCAGAGGCTGGATTTGAACAACTCCTTGCGCGGCATGATGTCGGAATCGATCGGGCCCGCTTGCAGACCGCCGCCGGGCGGAGTGTCATAGCCGCGGAAATTGCTGGCGGCTTCGCCTTTGCGATATTCGTAATTCTTGTCCAGGCCGCCCCAGGTCTTGAGCATCTGGAGCACGCCGTCCTTCTCATCCTTGTCGAGCTGGTCGTCCAGCTTGTTCTGGCTGGTGACCTTGGCGAGAAGTTCGGAGATATGGCCTTCATAATCGGCGGCGACTTCACGGAAGCGCTTGGGTTTGCCGTCGAACGCATTGGCGGAATGGGCGTAAGCCGCGTTGTTGTACATCACGAAGCTTTCCAGCGGCACATTCAGCATCTTGCAGTAATGCAGGATGCCCTGATGGTGATAGGGCAGGCGCCAGGGACCGGGATTGAAATATTGGCCGGGCGCGAAATCCGCTTTCTGAGTAACGCCGCCGATATCCGTGTAGCTGTCGCCCGCATGCAGCGACCAGTTGCGGCCGCCAGGGCGATTGTTGAATTCCAGGATCTTCAC
>JAFECO010000425.1 GCA_018242085.1 Pseudomonadota bacterium | reverse complement strand
GGAATAATCCAGATAGCGCGCATTGCCCAAGTCACCGAACAGCTGGCCATTGATGATCTCGGAAAAGCCGATGATGGCATTGAGCGGAGTGCGCAATTCGTGGCTCATATTGGCCAGGAAGCGGGTCTTGGCGGCATTGGCCGCTTCGGCTTCCATCTTGGCCTTGCGCAGATTTTCCTCGCGCTCCTTGATGGCGGTGAAGTCCGAGAAGAAGACGATCGAGCCGCCTTCCGAAGTGGCGCTGGCGGTCATGCGCACCCAGCGGCCATCCGCCAATTCCAGTTCGGTATGATCGGACGGATCGGCGGCCTGTGCGCTGCCCGGCACCAGTTGGGTTTCGATCAGCCTGAGCGCCTGGCCGAAGTCCGTGCCGCTGGCCAGCCGGCCCGCAATGGCCGGGAAGAAAGCGTCCAGCTGACGGTTGCAAAGCGCGATGATCCCGTCGGGCGCGACCAGGATCACGCCTTCGCGCGAGGTTTCGAGCGCGTCGGACAAGCGATTCTCCGCCGACCGGCGCAGGGCCGTCTCGCGGGCCATCATGTCGCGGATATTGTCCTGCATCACCGTCATCGACCGGAGCAGGGCGCCGGTCTCGTCGGCGCCGCCCGGCGGAATCGGGGTCTGCAACTCGCCGCTGGCAATGCGGTCGGCGACGGTGGCGGCCGCCGACAAAGGCCGCACGATCCGGCTGCGCAGGAACAAGGTGATCGCGCCCGCCAGGAGCAAGGCCAGGATGGTGGCGCCCGCGGTGATGTATTTGTAGAGATCGATATTGGTGACCGCGCGGCGGCGCCCGATGAAGCTGTGATCGGTGTTGAGTTCGATCAGAAGGTCGAATTTGGCGTCGACCTGCCGGTCGATCTTTTCCAGGGCGGCGATATCGCCCCTGGTGCGCGCGGCACGCCAATTCGCCACCAGGGGGCGGATCTGGCGGATCAGGGCCTTTTCGTCCTCCGCCAGCGAGCGCTGCTCCGCCACTTCCAGATCGTCGGCGAAGGTTGCGGCGAGATCGGCGATCTCGGCCGTGATGCTGTCACGCGTCTTGGCATCGGCATGCTCGTAACGCAGCTCCGCCATTTGCAGCGCGATGAAATCGGACTGCGCCGCGCGGGCGTAATTGATCGCCATCAGGGGGCCGTCGAAGGTGGTGACGGTCATCTGCCCGGCAAAGGACAGGACGCCATACCCGGCCGCGCCCAAAAGCGCGATCAGGGCACCCATCGCGATAAAGGCGCCAAAGATCTTGGCGCCGATGGAGTATTTCGCCAATGACATCCGGCCGCGCAAAAGGCGGGTTTCCAGGCTGAATTCTGCCCGGCGAATGTTGAGGACCGCTTAAGGCTGCGGGCGGTAAGCCCTTGAAAACCGGAACTTTCTACCGGACATGGACCACGAGCTTCATTTTCGGATGGATGTGGCAGCGCACCTGGAAGGTGCCCGACTGGGTAAAGCTTTCGGTAATATTCTGGCCGGGCGCCCGCTCGTCGCTGTCGAAATTGAAACTGCCGCCATTGACATAGATCTGATGGATGAAGTCGTCGTCATTGGTGAAAGTCAGTGCTTCGCCCTTGCTGATGGTGATCTCGCCGGGGCGGAAGGCCCGGCCTTGCTGCACGATGATATGCGCACCGTCCGCGAAGGCGGCGAAGGGCGCCAGAACCAGCAATGCGGCCAGGATCCTTTTCATGGCAGCAGTTTCCGCCACCCCTGGTTAAAGCGGGTTGAACCGGCCAAAAGCGCCCCAAAAAGCAGGGAAACGGGGACCGGAAACAGGGGTGGACAGGGCCCCGCCGCTAGCCTATATCCCCCCACCTCGTGACGCGGGGTGGAGCAGCCCGGTAGCTCGTCAGGCTCATAACCTGAAGGTCACAGGTTCAAATCCTGTCCCCGCAACCATCAAGAAAAGCCCAGCCTCGCGGCTGGGCTTTTTTGATGCCTGCGCGGCAGCGCAACCTCAAAAAAATGCCTC
>JAFECO010000424.1 GCA_018242085.1 Pseudomonadota bacterium | reverse complement strand
ATGAAGAGAAAGCCGAGCGCGAACGCCCGGCCTGACACCGTCAGGAGTTTTGCACCTCGGCGAAGCTCACATGGCAACTGCCGCCATGTTTCTGGAAATAGCGCTGGTGATAGTCCTCGGCCCGCCAGAAGGCGGGGGCAGGCTCGATCTGGGTGACGATGGGGCTCTTGTAGCGGCCGGACGCTTTGGCCGCTTCCAGCCGGTCGGCGGCGATGCGGGCCTGTTCGGGACCATGGGTGAAGATCACCGAGCGGTATTGGGTGCCGAAATCCGGTCCCTGGCGATTGAGCTGGGTGGGGTTGTGCATCTTGAAGAACAGGTCGACCAGCGCGGCATAGGAGACCTTGGCCGGGTCGAAAGTCACTTCCACCACTTCGGCATGATAGGTGTCGCCCGCGCAGACTTGCTTATAGGTCGGGTTCTGGGTGGTGCCGCCGGCATAGCCGCTCACCGCTTCGCTCACGCCGGGAACCTGCAGGAAGAAATCTTCCACGCCCCAGAAGCAGCCCGCGCCGAACAATGCCTTTTCCATCTGTCTCTCCTGCCGGATTTTCCACCTGTCCGGAACGCGGACGAGGACTGTTGTCAGATAGGTATAAGACCGGCTCTTTTCGAGTTATAGCCGGGGCATGAAGATCCTTGTGATTGGGGCTGGCGTGGCCGGTCTGGCCGTCGGCTGGCGGCTGGCTGAAGCCGGACAGGAGGTGCTCATCCTGGAACGGGGGCAGCCTGGACGCGGAGCGACCTGGGCCTCGGCCGGCATGTTGGCCGTGACAGCGGAATTGCAGAACTCGCATCCCGATGAAATTGAGTTCGCACGTTATTCCAACGCCTTGTGGCCGAATTTTGCGAAACAAATTGAAGATCTGAGTGGTCAAAATATCGGCTTCGCGCCGCATGGCGCGCTGATCCTGGCCGAGGATGCCATCACATTGGCGGGGCTGGAGCGCCAGATCGTCCAGCCGGATTCCGAATTGGTTGGAGCAGATCGGGTTCGGGAGATTGCGCCCCTGGTGACCGCCGGCATTGCCGGCGGGCTGTGGTCGCCTCATGAGGCTTGGGTGGACAATCAGCGGCTGGCCTTGGCTCTGGCAGCCGCATTCCACAAATCCGGAGGGCGCGTCCTGGCCAATGAGGCGGTGGTGCGGATCGAGCGCGATGGCGGCCGGGCCGTGGCCGTCCGGACGCCCTTCGGGCTCTATCCGGCGGACGCCATCATTCTGGCGGCGGGAGCCTGGAGCGGGCTGGTCGAACCGGCTGTGGCGCCCGTTGTCCCGGTGAAGGGGCAGATGATCCTGCTGACGCCGCCGCCCGGTCAGTCGCCGCCCGCCGCCGTGATCTGGGGCAATGGGATATATGCGGTCCCCCGCGGCAGGGCGCTGGCGATCGGCGCCACGGTGGAAGCGGTGGGCTTCGATACCGCGCTCACTGACGAAGGGCGGGACGGATTGCGCCATGCGGCGGAAGGCTTGATGCCGACCCTCAAGAACTGGACCCTGAGCGACCATTGGGCGGGCCTGCGTCCCCGCTCGCCGGATGGATTGCCCTTGCTGGGGCCCACGGCGGTGGATGGGCTGTGGCTGGCCAGCGGCCAATATCGCAATGGAATTCTTTTCGCCCCGGCGGTGGCCGAAACCTTGTGCAATCAGGTCCTGGGGCGTGCATCTGTCATTCCCGCATTCGATCCTCGCAGGTTCGCCGCATGACATTCGCTCTCAATCCCCGTCTCGAGGCCGATACGTTTTTCGTCGCGGACTGGCCGCTTTGCCGGGTGCTGCTGATGAATGACGCGCGGTATCCCTGGCTGATCCTGGTGCCGCGCCAGGACGGGATGACGGAGTTGATGGACCTTCCGGCCGCCGACCGCGTCTTGCTGACGGAGGAAATCGCAAGGGCCGGCGCAATCCTGCGCGGCCGTCCCGGCATCACCAAAGTCAATGTGGGCGCCCTGGGCAATCTGGTGCCCCAG
>JAFECO010000423.1 GCA_018242085.1 Pseudomonadota bacterium | reverse complement strand
TCTTCCGCGGGCCGATAGCGCGTGGGATCGTCGCTGGTGGAATGAGCCGCCACGCGATAGGTGAAGAATTCGATCAGGGTGGCGCCCAGATTGGCGCGGGCACGGGCCACGGCCCATTCCGTTGCCGCCCATACTGCCAGGAAATCATTGCCGTCGACGCGAAGGCCCGGCAGGCCATAGCCGGCCGCCTTGGCGGCGAAAGTGGCTTCGTCCGCGCCCGCGATGCCCGCATAGGACGAGATCGCCCATTGATTGTTGGTGACGCAGAGAATGACGGGCGCGTGATAGACCGACGCGAAGGTCAGCGCTTCGTGGAAATCGCCTTCCGCGGTCGAGCCCTCGCCGATATAGGCCAGGGCCAAACTGTCGTCTTTCCTGTAAGCGCTGGCCATCGCCCAGCCCACTGCGTGACCGAAGCGGCTGCCGAGATTTCCGGACAGCGAATAAAAGCCGTAATCGCGCGCCGAATAGAGAATGGGCAGCTGGCGGCCTTTGAGCGGATCTTTTTCGTTGGAGAAAATCTGGTTGACCAGATCGGTGAGCGGATAGCCCCGCGCCGTCAGCCAGGAGAGCACGCGGTAGGTGGGAAAGCACATGTCGCGCGGCCCCAGCACCATGGATTGCGCCGCGCCGATGGCTTCCTCGCCGGTGGATTTCATGAAGAAGCTGGTCTTGCCTTGGCGATGGGAACGGAACATCCGGTCTTCGAAGGTCCGGGTCAGCATCATGGCGCGCAGGCCGTGGCGCAGCTGGTCGGGCGAGATATCCGGCACCCAGGGACCAACCGCATGCCCCTGGTCGTCCAGCACCCGGATCACGCCATGGGCGGTCTGGCGGAAAATTTCGGAGGACGCGCCCGCATCAGGGTCCGGGCGGGGGACCGCGCCGGGGGGCGGGATGACCAGATGGCTGAAGTCCGGCTGGTCGCCGGGACGCGCGGACGGTTCGGGAATATGAAGATCGAAAGGACACACGGCCGGAGCCCCCAAAAGCGTTTGGTGTCTAAACGAACGACGCCAAATAGGGTGTCACGGCTGGCCGGGATTAAAATTGCTATTTTTGCTGCTTATAGCTCCTGTTTAGAATATCATTCTCCAAGATCAATGAATCTTAGGATGACATTCCATGGATGATATCGATCTGAAAATTCTGCGGAATCTCCAGGATTCGCCGGGCATCTCCATGGTGGAACTGGCGCTGGCGGTCGGCCTCTCCCATACGCCGTGCTGGCGGCGGGTGAAGCGGCTGGAAGAAATCGGCGCCATTCGCGAGCGCGCCGTGATCCTCAACCCCGACGTGATGGGTCTTAGCGTCACCGTGCTGGCCAATGTCCGCCTGAAAGCCCATGACGAAGACACGCTCAACGCGTTCGAGCAGGCGGCGCGGGAACGGCCGGAAATCGTGGAATGTTTCAGCATGGGCGGCGAAAGCGATTATGCCGTGCGCATGGTGGTGGCGAGCATCGACGCCTATGAGCATCTTTTGAAGAAGGTGCTGCTGCATTTTCCCGGCGTGGCGGAGGTCCATTCCCATTTCGCCTTGAAATGCGTGAAGAACACGACCCGTCTGCCGATCTGACATGGAAGCCGGCCCGCAACTGGGATTAAGCTGAAGCCTAGCGAGGTACGCATGCTCCTGAACGAAACCCAACAGGCCATTCAAGATTCCGTCCGCGCCTTCGCGCAGGAACGCATTCGCCCCAAGGCGCGCGATTTCGAGAAAGCCGGCGGCTATCCCAAGGAATTGTTCGAGGAATTGGCGGCGCTGGGCCTGATGGGCATGGTGGTGCCGGAGGAGATGGGCGGCACCGGCGCCGACACCGTCTCCTATGCGGTGTCCTTGATCGAACTGGCGGCGGCGGACGGACCGCTCTCCACCATCGTCAGTGTACAGAATAGCCTGGTCGCCTCCGGCCTTGTGCGCAGCGGCAGCCCGGCCCAGCGCGAGCGTTTCCTGCCCGGCCTGGTATCGGGCAA
>JAFECO010000422.1 GCA_018242085.1 Pseudomonadota bacterium | reverse complement strand
CCACGCGCTGGGCCCGATAGGCGGCATCGACTTCGGTGCGGTTGAGAAAGCCATAGGTGAAGCCGGCGGTGTGGCGCAGCACATCCACCACTTTCACGGGACGCGGGGCGGGCGTGGTTTGGAAGCTGCCCAGGGCGCCGCCCGCATAGACGCCCAAATCCGCAAAGCCGGGAATGAAGCGCGACAAAGGATCGTCCAGTCCCACCAGCCCTTCTTCCATCAGCATCAGAAGCGCCACCGCGGTGACCGGCTTGGTCATGGAATAGAGGCGGAAGATGGAATCCTCGCGCAGCGGCAAGCCGCGCGCCAGGTCCAACACGCCGCTGACGCCGCGCCAGACCAACTCGCCCCGGCGCCAGACCATGGTGAGCGCGCCGGGAATGGCGCCCGTGTCCACATAATTGCGGGCGATCACATCGTCGATGCGCTGGAGGCGGCGGGGGTCGAAGCCCTGAATGGCCTGGTGGGGTTTGCTCATGGGTCTGGGATCCTTCGGCAGGCCAGCTATACAGGTTCCATAGCTTTGACTAAAGCAAGGTGCCATGACCGGTCTTTTCATCCGCCACGGCCTTGTCATTCCCGACGCCGAGCTTGACGAAAATTTCATCCAGTCGTCCGGCCCCGGCGGCCAGAATGTCAACAAGGTGGCAAGCGCCGTGCAGCTGCGTTTCGACGTGGCGGGGAGCCCCAGCCTGCCGCCATCCGTGCGCGCGGCGATCCTGGCCTTGCACGATGCCCGGCTGGACAAGGATGGGGTGCTCACCGTCACGGCGCGGCGTTTCCGCGAGCAGGTCCGCAACCGGGCCGATGCCAGGGAACGGCTGGCCGAATTGATCCGCGCCGCCGCCACCCCGCCCAAGCCCCGCCGCGCCACCAGGCCCACCCTCGCCAGCAAGAAGCGCATCGCCGAAGCCAAAATGCGCCGTGGACGGATCAAAAAGGATCGCGGGCGCCCTTCCTATGATTAACCCCCTCCGCCCTTCGCATCGCAAGCGCTGCTACGGGCACCTCCCCCACCAGCGCGCTAACGCGCGCGCGGGGGAGGCGGGGCATGACCAAGGCGCGAGGGGGGAGATAACCGAGGGAGTCATAAAAAACCTTCTTAAAGCGCGTTATATTGGCCGTCCCTTGATGGGAGAATCATGTCGCTTTTGTTGAATCTGTTGCAGCGGAAATTATGGCCCCTGGCCGCGGGCGCGGCGATGGCGGGCGTCCTGCTGCTGTTGCTGGGACCCAGAGGGGTATGGGGCCTGCTGCTGTTGTTGCTGGCGGCTGGCGTGATCCTGCGCACTTTCGTGCCGCCGCCCCGTCCCGAACCCAAGCCGGTGGTGCCCAGCGGACAGGAAGGCATCCTCACGCCGCTGGTGCGCCGGGTGCTGGGCCAGATGCCCATGCCGGTGATGCTGCTGGACGAAAGCTACCGCATCCTCTTCGTCAACGCGCCGATGCGGGCCGTGGTGGGACCGGAGGTGGAGAAGAAGCCGCTCAGCACCGTGCTGCGCAATCCCGAAGTGCTGGCCGCGATCGAGCAGACCGCCGCCGACGGCGAACCGGCCATCGCGCAATTCACCATGGCGGTGCCGATCGAGCGTCATTACGAAGCCTATTCGGCGCGGGTCAGCATCATCCCGCCGGTGATCGGCCTGGTGCTGCACGATCTCACCACCATCCGGCGCAGCGAGCAGATGCGGGCCGACTTTGTCGCCAATGCCAGCCATGAGCTGCGCACGCCCCTGGCGGCGGTGTCGGGCTTCATCGACACGTTGCGCGGCCATGCCAAGGACGATGAAGAGGCGCGGGACAAGTTCCTGGACATCATGAGCGCCCAGGCCGGGCGCATGAGCCGGCTGATCGAGGATCTGTTGTCGCTCACCCGCATCGAATTGAACGAGCATGTGCCGCCCCAAGGCAAGGTGGAGGTGGAAGGCCTGGTGCGCGAAGCCGCCGCCGCGCTGGAGCCTTTGGCCCGCGCCGAAAA
>JAFECO010000421.1 GCA_018242085.1 Pseudomonadota bacterium | reverse complement strand
ATGCCCGTCGCGGCGGACAGGCGGATGGTTTGCGCAGCCTCCTCCGGCGCATCGCCAAAGCCGTTTTCCAGATCCGCATTCACGGGCAGATCCGTCGCCCCCACGATATCGGCGGCATTGGCCAGGGTCTGATCGCGTGTGAGGCTGTTGTCCCGCTGGCCGATGGAAAAGGCATAGCCCATGCTGGTGGTGGCCAGCGCCTTGAACCCCATATGCGCCAGGATGCGCGCCGAGCCGCGGTCCCAGGGATTGGGGATGATGAAGGCTCCCGGCGCCTGGTGCAGAGCATAAAAAGTGTCGGCCTTGGCTTTCATCGCCGGGGAAACGGTCACCATATCGGAAAATTCCTTATATGCAGGGATTGCCGGAGAGTACTTCGATTGTATCGGAAATGTCGTCACTTTTTCGCTGACTGCACCCGCGAGCAACCAAACGACCCGTTCGTGGCCGCGTCGTGTGCATGCGCGAAAGATATTGAATTCACTGTCCCGGTGCCGACTCCGCTTTCACTAATGTCTAGACATATGATAGGCTGATCGGCATTCGGCTGGGGAGCGGGGAATGAAAGCATCGGTCGTTTTCGCAACAATGCTGGCGCTGGCACTTCCGCTTGGCGCCGCCGCGCAGCCCGCGCCGTCGGACAATCCCGGACGGAATATCGATACGAGCCTGCTGTCCAAACCCATCTACAAGGTGACATTCCAGGCCAATGTGCGCGTGCCCATGCGCGACGGCATCACCTTGGCGACCGACATTTACCGCCCCGACGCGCCGGGCAAATTCCCTGCCATCCTGGAGCGCACGCCGTATAACCGCGCTACGTATATGTCTCCGGACGACGCCAAATATTATGCCTCGCGCGGCTATGTGGTGGTGCTGCAGGACGTGCGCGGCACTTACGACTCCGACGGCGTCTTCTACGCCTTCAAGAACGAAGCCAATGACGGCTTCGACACCGACGAATGGATCGGCCATCAGGACTGGTCCGATGGCGGCATCGGCACCATGGGCGGCTCCTATGTGGGTTACACCCAATGGGCGCAGGCCGTGGCCGGCAGCAAATATCTCAAGGCGATGGTGATGACCGTCACCACATCCGACATTTACGGCAATTGGATCTATATCGACGGCGTCTCCCATTACGGCTTTGACCTGCCCTGGGGCGGCATCGAGATGTCGGCTCATGTGATGCAGAACACGCGCGGCTTCGACTGGCCGCCCATCTACAATCACCTGCCCATCGCCACCTCGGCCGAGGCGGGACATCATATCACGCCGCATTACCGCGACTGGTTCGCCCACCCCACCCGCGATTCCTATTGGGACGGCATCAGCTTCGAGAAGGAAAGCGACTATGCCAAGGTTACCGTGCCCATCCTGTCGATGGACGGCTGGTACGACATCTTCCTGAGAGGTGACATCCGCGACGACGCCATGGTGCGCAAGGTGGGCGCGACCCAGGTGGCGCGCGACGGCAAGCGTCTGATGATCGGACCCTGGGCGCACAGCACGGGCGGGCGCACCGCGCTTCCCGTCGGCAGCAACGGCTCGGACCCCACCCCGGTCGATTTCGGCGACGACACGCCCTTCGACAAGAATATCGTTCATCTGCGCTGGTTCGACCATTATCTGAAGGGCATCAACAATGGTGTGGGCGCCGACGCGCCCTATCAGATTTTCGTGATGGGCGAAAATCGCTGGCGCAACGAGAAGGAATGGCCGCTGGCGCGCACCAAATACACCAACTATTATATTCAGAGTGACGGGCGCGCGAATTCCGTCAATGGCGATGGCGTCCTGACCACCGGCCAGCCCAAGGGCCCGGAAAGCGACGAGTTCAGCTACAATCCGGCCAATCCGACACCGACGATGGGCGGCAATGTCTGCTGCAGCAATGTGCCCAGCGGTCCCTGGGATCAGCGTTCGGTGGAGCGGCGCGACGATGTGCTGGTCTATACCACCGAGCCCGTCGCCAAGA
>JAFECO010000420.1 GCA_018242085.1 Pseudomonadota bacterium | reverse complement strand
GGCGCAGATTCTCTTGACGCTGGGCGATACCGAAGAGCGGCACCGTTATCTCAATGCCCGCGCCACGCTCAACACTTTGCTCGATCTGGGCGCCGTGCCGGTGATCAATGAAAACGACACGGTGGCGACGGCGGAAATCCGTTTCGGCGACAATGACCGGCTGGGCGCGCGCGTCGCCTCGATGATGGGCGCGGACAAGCTGGTGCTGCTGTCGGATGTGGATGGGCTCTATACCGCCAATCCGTCGCGCGATCCCAATGCCACGCATATCCCCGATGTGCCCGCCATCACGGCCGAGATCGAAGCGATGGGTGGCGAGAGCATTTCCGGTTTGGGTCGGGGCGGCATGACCTCCAAGCTGATCGCCGCCAAGATCGCCACCGGCGCGGGCTGCGACGTGATCATCGCCAAGGGCGAAAGCCTTCATCCGGTGTCGGCGATTGCCAATGGCGGGCGCCACACCATTTTCCGCGCCAGCCTGTCGCCCACTTTGGCGCGCAAGCGCTGGATCGCGGGCGGGCTGAAGCCGGAAGGCGTGCTGGTGATCGACGAAGGCGCGGTCAAGGCGCTGAGCGAAGGGCGAAGCCTTTTGCCCGCCGGTATCCGCCAGGTCGATGGCCGCTTCGAGCGGGGCGACACGGTTCTGGTCAAGGACCGGCAGGGCCGTGAAATCGCGCGCGGATTGACGGCTTATAATGCGTCGGACGCAGAGCGGATCGCGGGCAAACGCACCGTCGAAATCGAGGCCATTCTGGGCTATCGTGGCCGGGACGAGATGATCCATCGCGACGATCTGGCAATGACGGAAAAGCCATGACCCTGCACGACAAAAACGATGCCTTGACGGCGGAGATGATGGCGGTCGGCGCTTCGGCCCGCGACGCCGCCCGCGCCGTGCGCGAAGCTGATGACGCGACCAAGACCAAAGCACTTCGCGAAGCTGCCCGTTCCATTCGTGCGCACAAATCCGAAATCCTTGCCGCCAATGCGCGGGATCTGGACGCCGCCAAAGCCTCGGGCATGGCCGCGTCGATGCTGGACCGGCTGGCGCTGAACGAGGCCCGCATCGAAGCGATGGCCAAGGGCGTGGAAGATGTCGCCGCCCAGCCCGATCCCAATGGCCGCGAACTGGCGCGCTGGACCCGGCCCAATGGCCTGGACATCGCCCGCGTCGCCACCCCCATCGGCGTGATCGGCATCATCTATGAATCGCGCCCCAATGTGACGGCGGATGCGGGCGCCATCGCGCTGAAGGCGGGAAATGTCGCCATCCTGCGCGGCGGCTCGGATTCGCTGCATTCGGCCAGTGCCATCCATGCCGCGATGGTGGAAGGCTTGAAGACAGCCGGGCTTCCCGAAGCCGCCATCCAATATGTCCGCAACACCGACCGCGCCGCAGTGGGACTGATGCTGGAAGGCTTGAACGGGACCATCGACCTGATCATTCCCCGCGGCGGCAAAGGGCTGACTGGCCGGGTGATGCGCGAAGCCCGCGTGCCGGTGCTGGCGCATCTGGAAGGCATCTGCCATGTCTATGTCCATGCCGCCGCCGATCTGGAAATGGCGCGCAAAGTGGTGCTGAACGCCAAGATGCGCCGCACCTCGGTCTGCGGCGCGGCGGAAACCTTGCTGCTGGATCGCGCCGTCCTGAAGAGCCACGGCCTTCCCATTCTGGAAGAGCTGGCCAAGGCCGGGTGCGAAATTCGCGGCGACGAAGCGGTGCGTGAGATGTTCCCCGCCGCCAAGCCGGCCAGCGAGGAAGACTGGCACACCGAATATCTGGAGGCGATCATTGCGGTGCGCGTGGTCGATGGTCTGGAAGAAGCCATCCGCCATATCGAGCATTACGGCTCCCATCACACGGATTCCATCCTCACCGATGACGAAGCGGCGGCGGAGATTTTTCTCAACGCCTTGGACAGCGCCATCGTGCTGTGGAACGCTTCCACCCAATTCGCCGATGGCGGCGAGTTCGGCATGGGCG
>JAFECO010000041.1 GCA_018242085.1 Pseudomonadota bacterium | reverse complement strand
CGGCGTCACGGCGCCCGTCGGTCAGCCCGGCCCGGCGCGGGGCCGTTATTTCTTGGCCCTGGCGATGCCGTCCACGATCATCTGGCGCGCTTCGGCGGCGTCACCCCAACGCACGATCTTGACCCATTTGCCCGGCTCCAGATCCTTGTAGTGGGCGAAGAAATGCTCGATCTGGCTGAGCGTGATTTCGGGAAGGTCCTTGTAGTTGGCGATCCCGTCGAAACGCTGGCTGATATGCTGGGATGGTACCGCGATGATCTTCTCGTCCTTGCCGGCATTGTCTTCCATCAGAAGAACGCCCACGGGACGAACGCTGATCACCGCGCCGGGCGCGATGGCGCGGCTGTTGGCGATGAGCACGTCCACCGGGTCGCCGTCGCCCGACAGGGTATGCGGGATGAAGCCGTAATTTCCCGGATAGCGCATCGAAGTGTAGAGGAAACGGTCCACCACCAGGGTGCCGGATTCCTTGTCCAGCTCGTATTTGATCGGTTCTCCGCCCACCGGGACTTCGACAATGACATTGACGTCATCAGGGACGGCGCGGCCGGCGGCGATTTTGTCGATACGCATAATCTGAGATTCCCGCGAAAAAAGGTCCTCCTAGGGGGGTGCTCCACCGTGCCGCCAGTGGGCAAATTGACACGCCAGCCCTGCAGTCCGGCGCTGGCAATGGCCCTTGTCCGCCGCTAGGTTTGACGGAACTGATAAAAACTCAAGGGGAACCGCCGATGCGCCGTATTCTAAGCACCCTGACCAGCCTGTCATTCCTGCTCACGCCGACGCTTGGTTTCGCCCAGGCCGCGGCGCCTTCCGGCAATGCGCAAGTATCCGAATTCAACGGCGCAAATGTGGCGTCCAAATTTCCCCCGCCGGTCGAAGCGCCCAACGGCATGTCGGTGAGCGCGCAGCGCGACGCTTCCAAGGCCGGCGCGGACATTCTGGCGGCCGGCGGCAATGCCATCGATGCGGCCGTGGCGATCGGCTATGCGCTGGCGGTGACCCATCCCTGCTGCGGCAATATCGGCGGCGGCGGCTTTGCCACCATCCACCTGGCCAACGGCAAGGACACTTTCATCAACTTCCGTGAAAAGGCGCCCGCCGCCGCCTCGGCCAACATGTATCTGGACGCCAAGGGCGATGTGATCCCCGGCCTGTCGCTGGTCGGCTACAAGGCCGTGGGCGTGCCGGGCTCCGTGATGGGCTTCCAGAAGATGCTGGACGAGTACGGCACCATGAAGCGCGAGCAGGTAATGGCGGCCGCGATAAAGCTGGCCGACCAGGGCTATGTCCTGCAGGAAGGCGATGTGCGGATCTATGGCTTCGCCACCGAACGCTTCACCAAGGAGCCCAATGTCGCGGCGATCTTCCTCAACAATGGCAAGCCCTGGAAAGCGGGCGACACGCTGGTGCAGAAGAATCTAGCGGCCACATTGAAGGAAATTTCGGCGAAGGGGCCGGATGTCTTCTACAAGGGCGACATCGCCCAGCGCGTGGTCGATGCGTCCAAGGCCAATGGCGGCCTTCTCACCATGCAGGATTTCGCGGACTATACCGTCACCGAAAGCGCGCCGCTTTACTGCAACTATCGCGGCTACCGCATCATCTCCTCGCCGCCGCCTTCCTCCGGCGGCGCCTCGATATGCGAGATCCTCAACATTCTGTCCGGCTATCCCATGGACAAGATGCCGGTGCATTCGGCCAAGAGCGTGCATCTGATGGTGGAAGCGATGCGGCACGCCTATGTCGACCGCAATTTCTCGCTGGGCGACCCCGCCTTCGTCAAAAATCCGCTGGACAAGCTTCTGTCCAAGAAGCACGCCGCCGCCATCCGGGCCAAGATCGATCCGGTGAAGGCGACGCCCTCTTCCGAAGTGAAGATCGGCGTGGTGCCGCACGAAAGCGACCAGACCACCCATTATTCCGTGGTGGACAAGGCGGGCAACGCGGTTTCCGTCACCTATACGATCAATGGCGGCTTCGGCGCGCAGGTGATCGCGGGCGATACCGGCTTCTTCCTCAACAACGAGATGGACGATTTCACCTCGAAAGTGGGCGCGCCCAATCTGTTCGGCCTGGTCCAGGGCGAGAATAACTCCATCCAGCCCGGCAAGCGGCCGCTGTCTTCGATGAGCCCCACCATCATCACCAAGAACGGCAAGATCTTCATGGTGACGGGCAGCCCCGGCGGCTCGCGCATCATCACCATCACCTTGGAATCGATCCTCAATGTGATCGACCACAAGATGGACGCCCAGGCCGCCGTGAATTACCCGCGCATCCATCACCAGTGGATGCCCGACACGGTCTATATCGAGGAAGGCGCCATTACCCCCGAAGTCCGCAAGGAACTGGAAGGCAATGGTTACCATTTCACCGAGAACAGATCCTGGGGCACGGACGAAGCCATCATCATCAGCACCAAGGACGGCAAAAGGGTGCTTTACGGCGCCAATGACGGCCGCTCTCCGGCTGGCGCGGCCATCGGCAATTAAGGCCCGCATTCCGGTTTAAGCATGGGCGGCATGGTTTCTTCAGCCATGCCGCCCACTTTCTTTCAAAAGAGCCGGGCGCTAGGTTTGCGCCCGGCAGTCAGACAGCAAATGCGATCATCAGGGGGATTTTCATGCGCCGTTTTCTGAGTGTGCTGGTCAGCACCTCGTTCCTGCTCACGCCCACACTCAGCATCGCGGACAATGCCGGCATCGCGCCGCCCGCCGTCACACCTCCGCCCGTCGAAGCCGAACATGGCATGGTGGTCAGCTCCCAACATTACGCCTCGCAAGTGGGCGCCGATGTTCTCAAGGCCGGTGGCAACGCCATCGATGCCGCCGTGGCGGTCGGTTACGCGCTGGCGGTGACCCATCCTTGCTGCGGCAATATCGGCGGCGGCGGTTTCGCCACCATCCATTTGGCCAACGGCAAGGACACCTTCATCGACTTCCGCGAAAAAGCTCCGGCGGCGGCGACCGAGAATATGTATCTCGACGCCAAGGGCAATGTGATCCCCAATCTCAGCCTGTTCGGCTTCAAGGCCGTGGGCGTGCCAGGCTCCGTCATGGGCTTCCAGAAGATGCTGGACGAATACGGCACCATGAAGCGCGAGCAGCTGATCGCGCCCGCCATCAAGCTGGCCGATAATGGCTTTGTGCTGAAGCAAGGCGATGTCGATCTGCTGCAATGGGGCACTCAATATTTCAAGAAACAGCCCAATGTGGCGGCGATCTTCCTCAACAAGGGTCAACCCTGGAAGGTGGGCGAGACGCTGGTGCAGAAGCAGCTGGCCGCCACCTTGCGCAAGGTCTCCGCCGGCGGGCCGGATGCCTTCTACAAGGGCGACATCGCCCAGCGCGTGGTCGCGGCCTCGAAGGCCAATGGCGGCCTTCTGACCATGAAGGATTTCGCCGATTACACGGTGGAGGAAACCAAGCCCGTCACCTGCTCCTATCGCGGCTATCAGATCATCTCCTCGCCCCCGCCCTCTTCCGGCGGCACCATTGTGTGCGAGATCATGAACATCCTGTCCGCCTATCCCATGGACAAGATGGAGCCGCATTCGGCCAAGAGCGTGCATCTGATGGTGGAAGCGATGCGGCGGGCCTATGTCGACCGCAATTTCTCGTTGGGCGATCCGGCCTTCGTGAAGAACCCCGTCGACAAGCTCCTCTCCGCCAAGCATGCCGCCGATATCCGCGGCAAGATCCATCCGGAGAAGGCGACGCCGTCCGCGGAAATCCGCACCGGCGAAGTCCTGCATGAGAATAACGAGACCACGCATTATTCCGTGGTCGACAAGGACGGCAATGCCGTCTCGGTCACCTACACCATCAACAACAATTTCGGCGCCAATGTGATCGCGGGCGATACCGGATTCTTCCTCAATGACGAGATGGACGATTTCACCTCGAAAGTGGGCGCGCCAAACCTGTTCGGCCTGGTGCAGGGCAAGAACAACGCCATCGCCCCCGGCAAGCGGCCGCTTTCCTCCATGAGCCCCTCCATCGTGACCAAGGACGGCAAGATCTTCATGGTGATCGGCAGTCCCGACGGCTCGCGCATCATCACCATCACCTTGGAAGCGATGCTCAATGTGATCGACCACAAGATGAACATCCAGCAGGCGATCAATTATCCCCGCATCCATCATCAATGGATGCCGGACGTGGTCTATGTGGAAAAAGGCGCCCTGACGCCGGAGGTGCGCAAACAGCTTTCCGCCCAGGGTCACAAGATCGAGGACGATGTTCCATGGGGCGAGGCCGAAGGCATCGTGATCGGCACCAAGAACGGCAAGCGCATGCTCTATGGCGCCAATGACGGCCGGGTCGAAGCCGGCGCCGCGATCGGGCATTGACCATGACGCGGGCGATGAAGCAGGCACTGCCGGTCGCGATCCTCGCATTCCTGATGCCGGCCATCGCCGCGGCGGCACCGTTCCAAACGCCGGAGGCCGTGCTGGCAGCCGCGCCCGCCAGCGACTGGCAGGCGATGGACCCTGCCGACACGCTCTATATGGACTTGGCCGCCGGACGGGTGGTGATCCTCTTGGCGCCCGGCTTCGCGCCCAAGACCGTCGCCAATATCAAGGCGCTGGCGCGCGAGAAATATTTCGACGATGCCTCGCTGCTGCGCTCGCAGGATAACTATGTGGTGCAATGGTCCCAGGAAGACAAAGCGCGCAAGGCGGCCAAGGCCTCGCTCAAGGGCTTTGTCGAATTCGACCGGCCCGCTTCCAACTCTCTGGTGCGCCTGCCTGATCACGATACGTATGCGGCGCAGACGGGCTTCGACGGCGATTTCCCCGCCGGAAGCGACGGCAAGCGCGAATGGCTGCTGCATTGCTATGGCATGGTGGGCGCGGGCCGCGACAATGCCGCCGATTCCGGCAGCGGCGTGGAGCTTTATGCCGTGACCGGCCAATCGCCGCGCCAGCTGGACCGCAACATCACCCTGGTGGGACGCGTGGTGCAAGGCATGGAGCTTTTGTCGGCTTTGCCGCGCGGTCCTGTTCCCATGGGCTTCTATGCCAAGCCCGACCAGTACACGCCGATAAAGTCCATCAAGCTGGCATCGGACGTTCCCGCTCAGGACCGGCTGGCGCTTCAGTTCCTGAAGACCGACACCAAGTCCTTCACCGCCTATGTCGAAGCCCGGCGCAACCGCCACAATGACTGGTTTGTGCGGCCGGCGGGCGCCATCGATGCCTGCAATATTCCCTTGCCGGTGCGCAAAGCGCCCTGACGGACCGCTATTTCGATTTCAGCTGGCATTCCAGGTAAGCCGTGGTTCCCGGCATGGCGCCGCTGTCGATGCAATGTTCGCGGACGGCGCGCGCCCGTTGCTGCTCGCCGTAAATGGCCGCATCCTCGCGCGTTTTCTGAACCTGGCGGGACGATACGCATCCGGACAGAAGCGCCAGACCCAAAATCGAAACCAGCGCCAGCCGGCTGCCGATTTGCGTTTTCGTGTCTGGGTGCGCCTTCCGTCCGCTCGTCATGGCCCTATCTTCCTGCACGGCGCAAGACCCCAATGCGCCGCGATTTTACCTGACTGTCCGTGGAGCAAACCATGCCCAAGCCCGGCGGCAAAGCCCGCAAGACCTATGTCTATAAATTCATGGCGTCGCCGGTTGGTGAACTCAAACTGGTCGCCAGCGACAAGGGCCTGGCCGCGATCCTGTGGGAGGATGACAACCCCAAGCGGGTACGCCTGAATTTGGTGGACGAAGATCCGCGCAACCCCATCCTCATGGAAACCGAGCGCCAGCTGACTGAGTATTTTGCCGGCAAGCGCAAGGCCTTCACGGTGAAGCTGGATTTCAACGGCACTGATTTCCAGAAAAGCGTATGGAGAGCCTTGCTCAAAATTCCGTTCGGCCAGACCCGTACGTATGGCGAGATCGCCAAGTCATTGGACAACCCCAAGGCGGTGCGCGCGGTGGGCGCGGCCAATGGCAAAAATCCCATCTCCATCATCGCGCCCTGCCATCGGGTCATCGGCTCGACCGGCAAATTGACGGGTTTCGCGGGCGGCCTGGAAGTGAAGGCCCGGCTGCTTAAGCTTGAACGCGGCGATGTGGATCAGCTGTTCAAACTGACAGGCTGAATATATCGCGGGAAAAGGAAATGGCGCGCCCTGGGGGAGTCGAACCCCCCTTGCAGGAATGAAAATCCTGAGTCCTAACCGATAGACGAAGGGCGCGGTTAGAGGCGGGGCTATACCGGCCGGGACTGGGTATTGCAAGCGGATTCAGACGCTTGCCGCAGCATCCTCGATCTGGAGCTGAACCCGCTCCTGACCGTTCCAATCGTCCGTCCTGAGCTTCCCGGCGACATGGATGGGCCGGCCCCGGGACTGCAACAGACCCTCGCCCAAGGGCGTCCCGGCGGCCCTGAAGGCGATGGCATCCAGCTTCGCCCCATCCCCGCCCGTGAGCCGGACTTTGACATGGGCGCCCCCCACCACGTCGGCAAAGGCGACCCGCACATCTGGAAAGACCAAGAGGGGTTCGGGGTTGCCCGCACCATAGGGGCCCGCCAGGGCGATTTCCGCGACCAGCGTGCGTCCCGCCGCCGCCGGTGACGACACCGCATCCAGCACCAGGCTGGCCGCCTCTTCGTAAGCCGCTTCCGTGCCGGAGAATTGCTGCTCCAGGAATTTGTGGAAGCCCGGCAACTGCTCCGCCATCAGGGAAAAGCCCGCCGCCATGGCATGGCCGCCGCCCGCTTCGATCAAGCCCTGCTCCTTGGCCGCCCGCACCATGCGTCCGATATCGATGCCGGGGATCGAGCGGGCGGACCCGCGCCCCATGCCCCCTTCGAATCCGGCGACAAATGACGGTTTGGCGAATCGCTCTTTCAAGCGCCCCGCCACGATCCCCACCACGCCGGGATGCCAGCCGTCGTTCGACACCAGCAGGAAGGGCACATTGTCTTGCGCCGTCGCCAGCGCCACCGCTTCTTCCAGGATCAGCTTTTCGATGCCCTGGCGCTCGCGATTGTGAAGATCGAGTTGAAGCGCGAAATTCTCTGCCGCCTGCACATCCTTCGCCGTGAGGAGGTCGGCGCCCAGCCCCGACCGGCCGACCCGCCCGCCCGCATTGATGCGGGGACCGAACACAAAGCCCAGATGATAGGCCGTGAAAGGCGGCGCGGATTTTCCCACGGCCGCCAGCGCCGCCAGGCCCGGCCGCGAAAGCTTCGACAATTGCCCCAGGCCTTGGCGCACGAACGCGCGGTTGACACCCACCAGCGGCACCACATCGCAAACGGTGGCAAGGCCGACCAGGTCGAGATGCTCACGCAGATCGGGCTCGGGAATGCCGCGCGCCTCAAAATATCCCGCCTCGCGCAACGCGCGATTAAGGGCCACCATGAACAGGAACGTCACGCCCGCGGCGCAAAGATAAGTGAGGCCCGATTGATCGGATGGCTGGTTGGGATTGACATGCGCGGCGGCATTCGGCCGGGTTTCCACCCGGTGATGATCCAGCACCACCACATCCAGCCCGATGTCGCGCGCGGCCTGGAACGCCGCGCCGCCGGAGGCGCCGCAATCCACCGTCACCACCAGGGATGCGCCTTCGGCCTTCAAGGCCTGCATGGCGGGCGCGGACGGGCCATAACCTTCCGTCATCCGGTCCGGAATATAGATTCGCGGCGGCGCGCCCAGAGCCGCCAGGAAGTTCGCCATCAGCGCCGTGGAGGTGGACCCGTCCACATCGTAATCGCCGAACACCGCGATGCGCTCGCCCGCCTCCAGCGCGCGCTTCACCCGCGCCACGGCCAGGTCCATCTCCGCCAGCACCAACGGATCGGGCAGGAATTTCTTCAAAGTGGGATTGAGATAATCATACGCCTCCGCCACCGGAATGCCGCGCGCCGCCAAAAGGCGCGCCAGCACGGGAGAAAGCGTCAATTCCTGTTGCAGCTGGCGAGCCAAGGCATCGTCGCCCGCTTCCAGACGCCAGCGGCGGCCGGAAAAACTGCGCGCGACGCCGAATGCCGCTTCCGGCCGGGCGGCCAGCGCTTCAGGCACCGTTGCGGCGGTGGCGCGCCTTGATCCAGCGCACCGTGCCCGTGGCCGAACGCATCACCACGCTTTCGGTGGTGACGTAGTCGCCGACGCGGTGTACGCCCGCCAGCATCGAGCCATCAGTGACGCCGGTGGCGGAAAACACCACATCACCCGACACCAGATCGGTCATGGCATATTTGCGATTGAAATCCTTGATGCCGATTTTTTCGGCGCGGCGCTTTTCATCGTCCTTCTTGAAGATCAGGCGTGCCTGCATCTGGCCGCCGATGCAGCGCAGCGCCGCCGCCGCCAAGACGCCTTCGGGCGCGCCGCCCTGGCCGATATAGATGTCGATGCCGGTGGCCGGATCGGTGGTGGCGATCACGCCCGCCACGTCGCCGTCGGTGATCAGCTTCACCGCAGCGCCCGCCTTGCGGACCTTGGCGATCAGGTCTTCGTGACGCGGCCGGTCCATGATGCAGGCGGTGATTTCGTTCGGTTTGACGCCTTTGGCCTTGGCCAAGGCGTTGATGTTGTCGCCCGGCTCCGCATCCAGATCGATCAGGCCTTCCTTGAAGCCGCCGCCGATGGCGATCTTGTCCATATAGGTGTCGGGCGCGTGCAACATGGTGCCGGGCTCCGCCATCGCCATCACCGCCAGCGCGTTGGCCATCGCCTTGGCCGTGAGCGTGGTGCCTTCCAGGGGATCGAGCGCGATATCGACGGCCAGCCCGCCCTGCCCGACTTTCTCGCCGATAAAGAGCATCGGGGCTTCGTCGCGTTCGCCTTCGCCGATCACCACCGTGCCGTCGATCGGCAAGACATTGAAGGCCGCCCGCATCGCCTCCACCGCGGCCTGGTCGGCGGCATGCTCGTCGCCCCGGCCGATCTGCGCGGCGGCGGCAATCGCAGCCGCCTCGGTAACGCGCACCGCTTCCAGAGCGAAGGCGCGATCCAGCGGTTGAACGGTGGAAGGGGGGCGGATCAGGGTCATGTCATCTCCCGGCATGGGCCGTCTCAAGCGGCTGGTGGTTGGGCGCGGCTATAGCACAGCCTGGTTATCGTCCGCTTACGCGGCCTCCATGGGAATCATGCAGGGCCTGGTGCGAACCTTGTCCGAGGCGGCGATGGCCTTCAAGGCGCGTTCGACCGCGCTCTGCGCAGCTTCATGGGTGATCATCACAATGGCCACCGGGGCGCCATGGGCGCGGCCCCGCTGGATCATGCTTTCAATGGAAACACCGGCCTCCGACAGGTGCCCGGCGATGTCCGCCAGGACGCCCGGCAGGTCCAGGACCTCGAAGCGCA
>JAFECO010000419.1 GCA_018242085.1 Pseudomonadota bacterium | reverse complement strand
CGGTTCGGCGCAGCCCGGCAAGACCGTTCTGGCCAGCGGCGACAAGCGCATTCATGCCGAAGCGATGAAGCTTCTCGCCGGTTAGCGCTGCCGACTTTTTTGGTCGCGCGTCCCGGGCGCGGATGCGACCATCATTACTGGGCGCCTCCGGCGCCGCTCGCAAAACGTCGCGCTACGCTGTCGCTAGCGACCGCATTTTTGCTGGCCGACGCGCCATCAAATTAAGGCAAAAATGGCGCGCAAATGCGGGACACAGCGCATTGCCGCCGCAATGATACCCCGCATGAGGCCGCAACTCCCGCGCGTGCGATCACGTTTTCTACCTGCAACCAAATCCGACAGCGCAGGAGAAAGCATGATCGGTTTCCGCGACAATGATTTTGGTGCGTCCATGCCAGCCTCCGGCGAAATTCGCCAGGACGGCTTGGCGGAAAAGCATGTTCTTATCGATAATGGCGGCCTTTCCAGCTTCCATCACTTCGAGGAAAAGGAAGAAGGCAGCAACAAAGCCAAATTGATTGGCGGTGGTCTGGTCGCAGCGTTGCTTTTGGGCGCGGCCGGTCTTTATGCCATGAGTGGCAATGCGCCGGTTGCGATGAAGGCGCCCGCGTCCCAGGTGGCTTCGAACGCGCCGGTTCAGACGGCGCCGACGCCTCCGGCTGCCGCACCCGCTCCGGCTGCGCCGGACATGGCCGCCAGCACGCCTGCGGGTACGGTGACGAAGTCGCCTTATGACGCCGCCCCGGTGGCCAAAGCTCCGGCGAATGACACCGCGAGCGCCGCGTCCGATGTGAAAGCGGACAAGCCGGTGAAGACGGCGGGCAAGACCAAGGATAACGCCGCGTTGAATCAGGCGGAATCGCAACAGACCGCGCAGCTGAACAAGGCAGAGGATGCGGCCACCAAGAACGGTTCGGTGCCGGTGCCTTTGACCGAAGCGCCGGCTGCTCCTTCCTCTGACGTGGCTGCCGCGGCCCCGGCTCCGGCGGTTTCCGACGCCACCCAATTGCCGGCGTCCCCTGCGCCTCCGGCCTCATCGGTGGCCAGCAGCGGTCCGTCAGCGGGAACGCCATCCGCTCCCCAGGATGTTCCCGCCTCGCCTGCGATGACGCCTGAGCAGCAGGCGGCTCCCGGCGCTCCGCAGCCCGAACAGGCTCCGCAAGCCCAGCCCGCGCCGGCTCAGCCGCAGTAAATTCCGAAACGAAGAGAAAGCGCCTCAGCGGAAAATCGCTGGGGCGCTTTTTTGCAGGAAGTCGTCGAGGGCCGACCACAAGCGGTCCCGCAAAGCGTCGCGTTCCATCAGGATTTCGTGTTCGGCCCCCGCGATTTCGACGAACCGGGCATCCGGCATGCGCGCTGCGAAGGCCGCCGCGGCGGGAGTTTCGCAGACCTGGTCTTGGCCCGCGCCGAAGAGGATGGACTTGGTCGCAATCGCTTCCGCATAACCGGGCGAGCGCAGCAACGCGATCGATCTGACCGCGGCGGCCAGCCAGCTCCAGGTGGGGCCGTTCAGCCGCAAATCCGGATCGGCCTTGAGCAGCGCCTGATTGCGGGCATAGCGGACGGGATCGGAGGTCACGATCTGCTGATCGAAAGCCTGGGTCAGTTGATCGCGCGCGCCCATGCCCCAGACAAAATCGGGTGACGGCGCTTTGCGATTGAGGAAGCGGGCGATCGCCTTCACCGCCCATCCGGGTGCGCCGCGAAAATTGATCCCCAGCATGGGGGCACAAAGAATGGCGGCGGCGAATTCGCCGGGCGCATCGTGCAAGCGGCGCAAAAGAATATTGCCGCCCATCGAATGCGCCATGGCGATCTTGGGCAACCCGATCGGATCGGCGACGGTCCGGATTACCGCGTCCAGATCCTGATCATAGTCCGCGAAATCATCGATATGGGCTTTCCTGGCATCGGCAAGCAGACGGTCCGAACCGCCCTGGCCCCGCCAGTCGAAAGTGACCACCGAGAAGCCGCGGCCGCGCAATT
>JAFECO010000418.1 GCA_018242085.1 Pseudomonadota bacterium | reverse complement strand
CCCGGCGTGGACAAAGCCGATTTCGAGCTTTGGTGCCTGGCGGTTTCGGCCATCAATGGCTGCGGCGTCTGCATCGACAGCCATGAGAAGATCCTGCGCGATGCAGGCTTCACCGCCGAGCAGATCCAGGCCGCCGTGCGTATCGCCGCCGTGGTGCATGCCATCGCCGCCACGCTCGATGGCGAAGCCCATAGTGCCGACATCGCCGCCAACGCGGTCGCGGCCTGAGCATTAGCTCAGCGTTTCGCCCACGATCTCGAGAAACCGCGTCAAGGTCGGCGCGGTTTCATCGCGCCGCCAGGCAATGCCGGTCTCCAGCATGGGCGCGCCTTCCGGCAGATCGACATAGCGCACGCCCGTGCGCGCCAGATGGCGCAAGGACGCGGGCACCAGCGCGATCCCCATGCCCGCCGATACCAGGGCGATGATGGTCTGCATCTGGATCGCTTCCTGAACGATCCGCGCCTGCCCGCCGCGCGTGGCATAATAATCCATCACCAGTTCATAGAAGGCGGGCGCCGACCGTTTGGGGAAAATCACCAGCGGCGAGGCGATCACGTTCGCCGCGGACAGTTTTCCGCCGCTGAGAGAAAGGCGCTTTTCCGCGAGCCAGCTTTCCGGCACCGCCGCGATCAAAGGCTCGGACACCAGCTTGCGATAGGCCAGCGCTGGTGGCAGCGCTTCACGCGCGGGCGGAATGATGATCCCGGCATGGCCGTCGCCATTGAGCAAGGCCGCGATCTGCACATCGCTGGTCGCTTCGCTAAGCGCGATGTCCACATCCGGGTAAAGCGATGCATAGCGGCGCACCAGCGCCGGCAGGATGCTGTAATCGGCGGTGCTGACGAAAGAGAGTTCCAGCCGCCCGGCTTCACCATCGCGCAGGCGCCGGGCGATGTCGGGCAGCGCCTTCACCCCATCCAGCGCCGCGCGCACATGCACCAGCCAGGCCGCCCCGAACGCGGTCAGCGCCACGCTGCGCTTGGTGCGTAGAAACAGCGGCGCCCTCAGCTCCCGCTCCAGCGCTTGGATCGACTGGCTGAGCGGCGGCTGGGTCATGCCCAATCGCTCAGCCGCCCGCCCGAAATGCAGGGTTTCAGCCACCGTCGCGAAATGCCTCAGCTGCCGGACGTCCACTCATATCTCCTATGACCTTATTTAGACGTAATAATATATTTTACTCTAACGCAAAAGCGGCCTATCGAATCCAGGCATCATTCGGGGACCAGGCCATGCCGAAATACCGCTCCAGAACCACCACCCATGGCCGCAACATGGCGGGCGCGCGCGGCCTGTGGCGCGCCACCGGCATGAAGGATTCCGATTTCGGCAAACCCATCATCGCCGTCGCCAACAGCTTCACCCAGTTCGTGCCCGGCCATGTCCATCTGAAGGATCTGGGCCAGCTGGTGGCGCGCGAGATCGAAGCGGCGGGCGGCGTCGCCAAGGAATTCAACACCATCGCCGTCGATGACGGCATCGCGATGGGCCATGACGGCATGCTCTATTCGCTGCCCAGCCGCGAGCTGATCGCCGACAGCGTCGAATATATGGTCAACGCGCATTGCGCCGACGCGCTGGTCTGCATCTCCAATTGCGACAAGATCACCCCCGGCATGTTGATGGCGTCGCTGCGCCTCAATATTCCCACCGTGTTCGTCTCCGGCGGCCCGATGGAAGCGGGCAAGGTCGTGGTCAAGGGCATCAGCCGCGCGTTGGATCTGGTCGACGCCATGGTGGTCGCGGCGGACGACAGCTACACCGACGAGGAAGTGAAAGTCGTCGAGCGTTCGGCCTGCCCCACTTGCGGCTCCTGCTCCGGCATGTTCACCGCCAATTCGATGAACTGCCTCACCGAAGCCTTGGGCCTGTCGCTTCCCGGCAATGGTTCGGTGCTCGCCACCCATGCCGACCGCGAAAAACTCTTCCGCAAGGCCGGCCATCTGATCGTCGAGCTGGCCAAGCGCTGGTACGAGAAGGACGACGCCAC
>JAFECO010000417.1 GCA_018242085.1 Pseudomonadota bacterium | reverse complement strand
GCCAATCCGGTGGGCGGCCAGACCAGCATTCCCGGCGGGGTGATCGGCGCGCATCAGACCGCGCAGGGCGGCGTCGATGCCTATCTCGCCAAATTCGACTCCAAGGGCAATTTGCTGTCCGAGAATCAATTCGGCACCAGCGGCGACGATCAGGTGGCCGCCACCGCCACCGGCTCGGACGGCAGCCTCTATGTCGCCAGCGTGCAAAACGGCCAGGCCATCGTCGCCAAATATGCCAGTGGCGACATCACATCCGCCCCCGTCTGGAGCCAGTCCCTGGGCGCGCTGCAAGCCGGCGGCGGCATCGGCGGGCTCACGGTTTCGGGCGGCAATGTCTATGTCTCCGGCACCACCTCCAACGGCAATCTGACGGCGGGCGGACAGGCCAGCATCGCGGCGGCATCCAGCGGCGGCACCGATGCATTCGTCTTCGCGCTCACCGACAATGGCGGCAGCGTCAGCGCCGATCATGTCTCTTATGTGGGAACCGGCGTCAGCGACCAGGGCGGCGCGATGACGGTGGGCCCGGACGGCACCATCTATCTGACCGGCACCACCATGGGCACGTTCGCGGGCCAGCAGCGCAACATCCAGAACGTCACCAACGCCTTCGCCACGGCCCTCAATGCCAATGGCAGCGTGCAATGGACCCAGCAATATGGCGGCGCCGACGGCCAATCCACCGGCGCCAGCATGGCGATCGATCCCAACGGCTCCAGTGTGCTGGACGTGCTGGGCCTGCCGCGCGGCACCATCAATCTCAATCAATCGGTCGACCTGACGTCGATGACCACCTTGCGGGCGGGCGATACCTTCAAGATCAAGATCGACGGCGTCGCGCCGCGCACCACCACCATCACCATCGACAAGGGCGAGACCATCAATTCGCTCAACACCAAGATCAATTCCCAGCTGGGCGCCATCGGCAAAGCCGCCGCCAACTATACGGGCGGCGCCGAAGGCATCAAATTGACGGTCAATCCGGGCAACACGATCGAACTGATCGCCGGGCCCAAGGATTCCGACGCGCTGGCGCGGCTGGGCATCAGTGCGGGCGTGCTCACCGCGCCCGCGGCCGCCAGCAAGGCCGGTGCAACTACCGCCAGCACCACGGACAAGAAAACCGAGCCCACGTATGGCCTGGGCTTTTCCGGCACGCTCGACATCTCGACGCGCACGGGCGCCAACCTGGCCCGCTCGCAGCTTTTGAGCGTGCTCTCGAACCTGCAGAGCACCTACCAGAAATCCAATGCGCCGCCGCCCGCCGACGCCAAACCGGGCAATACCTCCGGCACGGCTTCATCCGCGACCACGGCGCAGCTGGCCAATTACAATCTGGCCCTGTCCTTGATGGGCACCGATCCCAACAACGCCGTCGCCAATATCCAGTCGATCGTGTCCGGCCAGGGCAGCGGCGGCAACAGCCTCTCAAATCTGCTTTCGCAGATCTGATTCTTATTTTCCCCCTCCCCCTTCGCACGCTCGAGAGCGTGCTACGGGTACTCCCCCGTCAGCGTGCTAACGCACGCACGGGGGAGGCGGGCCTGTGAAGGCTGCAACAGGTACTCAATCGTCTTGGCTGTAGCTTTCTTCCCCCCGTGGCCGAAGGCCTGACGGGGGAAGATGTCCGCTAGCGGGGCTTGCCCGCGTGGCGGACAGATGGGGGCAATAACAAATGCGGGCAAAAACTAAACCACCCGGTTAAACACCATGGCCCCCGAAGGCTGGGTTTTGTAGCCGGATTGCGGCCCATATGTCCGCGTCGGCATGTTCATGCGGTCGACTTCGCGGGCGATGGCTTGGATCATGCCTTCGGAGGCATTCTTCACCCGCGCCAGCATCCGGGCGTGCAGTTGCAGCACCTCGCGGAATTTGGCGGTGATCACCAGGAAGCGCTCGCGCAAGGACGGCGGCGCCGCCTTGGCGATGCGAATATCGAAATTCTGGGCTTCGCGGCCATAGATCGCGGACAGTTTCTGAATCTCCGGATCGATGCTGCGCATTTCGGCGGGCTTGCCGGC
>JAFECO010000416.1 GCA_018242085.1 Pseudomonadota bacterium | reverse complement strand
TTCAAGATGACCCTGGACGGCCATGTGATCGGCTGGCTGGGCGGCGAAGGCAAAGGGTTGAAGGAGTTCGGCTGGATCCACGGCTTGGATTGCCCGAACGAGAATACGCTGTTCGCGGCCGAGCTGGTGAATTGGCGGGTCCAGAAACTGACTTTGCATCCGATCAAGTGATCGGCACGGCTCCTTCGTCCGTCTTGGGCGAAGGAGCCGCATCGACCGCATTCAGGAAGGGATTATGGGATGAACGAGCTGTGTGACCTGGCAAAAGACGATCTGCTCCGCCGCGGTTATTCGCGCCGGCAGATGATGCGCGCCGCGATGATGATCGGCGGCGCCGCGGCGGCTGCCGTCCTGGACCCGGAACTGGCCTGGGCGCAGGACGACAGGCCGCGCCCCGCCAAGATTCAGATCGGGTTGAACGAATTCTGGACCGGTCCCATGGCGCCCGGCGTGGCGGCAACCGCCGCGGTCGCGTCCCGGTGCAACCGCTACTGGCCGGCCGACGACAATGGCCGGATGATCATCACCCAGCTGGTGAAGACAATTTCCCAGGTCGAAAATGTTCCCGAAGATCATATCTCGCCATGGCCCGGCTCGAACATCGTGCTGGCGCGCGCGGTGCTGGCCTATTGCTCGCCCACGCGGGGCGCCGTCCAGGCCGATCCAACCTATGGCACTGTCGGCGGTGCGGCGAAATTCCTGGGCGTGCCGCTGAAATCGGTGCCGCTGAAGGCCGATTACAGCCACGACGTCAAAGCCATGCTGGCGGCCGATCCCAATGCCGGCGTCTATTATGTGGTGAACCCCAACAATCCCACCGGCACCATGACGCCGATGGCCGACATCGAATGGCTGGTGGCCAACAAGCCGGCCGGTTCGGTGGTGGTGATCGACGAGGCCTATATCCATTTCGCGCCGGATTATCCCAATGGCACCGCCAATCATCTGGCGATCGCGGGCAAGGACGTCATTGTCGCGCGCACCTTCTCCAAGATCTTCGGCATGGCGGGAATGCGGCTGGGTTATTTCATGGGCCGGCCCGACATCATCGAAAAGATCAAAAGCTATGACGGCGGCAATCTGTCCCAGATGCTGCCGATCCCGTCGGTCGCTTGCGGCATCGCCAGCCTGACTGCCAGTGACCTGATCGCCCAGCGCCGCAAGGATCTGGTGGAGACGCGCGCCATGACGGTCGATTTCCTCTCCAAGCGCAATGTCCGGGTGATCGGGCCCAGCCACGCCAATATGCTGATGGTCGATTGGAAGACCAAGACGGCGCGGGAAATGCTGGCCGCCTTCCGCGCCCAGGGCGTGGAGATCGCCGGGCCGCGCTGGCCGGTCTGGCCCAATGTCTCGCGCATCACCATCGGATCGAAGGACGACATGAGGGGTTTCTTCGAAGCCTTCGACAAGGTTGTGGTCACCTGATCGTCACGACGCACCGAAGCCGCCGTCTCGGAATTCATGCGTCCTGACGACCTCGCCGACCGCGAGCGTGCCGGAATCCTCCCTCCGGCGATGGTCGCGCGAGGGTGGGCGCAAGATGGGATGGCAATACTTGGCGGATGGCCGCATTTGCGGCCATCCGCCTCTTTCATGGAAGCGGCCGCAGGCCGGGAAAAGAATGGTCATGATCACCCAAGCGCAGTGCCAGGCAATGGACGCGGCGGACCAGACCGGCCGCCGCTCCCTGTTCGACCTGCCGCCCGATACTATTTATCTGGACGGCGGATCGCTGGGAGCCATGCCCGCCGGCGTGCCCGGCCGGATGAAAGTCGCGCTGGAAGAGGAATGGGCGCACGGCATCATCCGGTCCTGGAACGATGCCGGCTGGTATTTCGCCCCGCAGCGCGCGGGCGCCCAGATCGCCAGCCTCTTGGGTGTGGATGGGGACGAGGTGATCGTCGCGGATTCCACCTCCGTCAATCTTTTCAAGGTGCTGATGGCGGCGCTGCGCATGAAGCGCGACCGGACCGTGGTGGTGGCGGAGAAAAGCAACTTTCCCACCAACGCCTATATCGCC
>JAFECO010000415.1 GCA_018242085.1 Pseudomonadota bacterium | reverse complement strand
GTCGAAGGCATCTTCGAAGGCGAAACCATCAACACCCCGTCGATGGTGGCGGTCGAAGATTATCTCGACGCGCTCAATTGGGCGGAAAGCGTGGGCGGCCTGAAGGGCCTCATCGCGCGTTCCAACGCCAATCTGGCGGTGCTGGATGCCTGGGTGCAGAAGTCCGGCTGGGCCGGCTTCCTGGCCAAGGACGTGGCCAGCCGCTCCAACACCTCGGTCTGCATCAAGATCACCGATCCCTGGTTCCAGGGCCTGTCGGATGAGGCCAAGGCCGATGCCGCCAAGAAGATCGCCAGCCTTCTGGACAAGGAAGGCGTGGCGCTCGACATCGCCGGTTATCGCTCGGCGCCCGCGGGCCTGCGCATCTGGTGCGGCGCCACGGTCGAAGCGGCCGATCTTCAAGCCCTGACGCCCTGGCTCGACTGGGCCTGGGCGAAGGTCAAAGAGACCGCTGCCGCCTGATCCCATCCCGGCGCGCAAAACACGCGCCGGGATTTTTCATTTCCCCAAAAATTCCAACATGGAGCGTTCCATGACCAAAGTTCTTATCGCCGACAAACTCTCTCCCGCCGCGGTCGCCATTTTCAAGGAACGCGGCGTCGCTATCGACAACAAGCCCGGCATGACCAAGGAAGAATTGCTGGCGGTGGTCGATCAATATGACGGCATCGCCATCCGCTCGGCCACCAAGATCACCGCCGATGTGATCAAGGCCGCCAAGAAGCTCAAGGTCGTGGCCCGCGCCGGCATCGGCGTCGACAATGTCGATATTCCCGCCGCCACCGCCGCCGGCGTGATCGTGATGAACACGCCCTTCGGCAACTCCATCACCACCGCCGAACATGCCATCTCGCTGATGCTGGCGCTGGCCCGCGAACTTCCCGCCGCCAACGCTTCCACCCAGGCCGGCAAGTGGGAAAAGAACCGCTTCATGGGCGTGGAAATCACTGGCAAAGTGCTGGGCCTGATCGGCGCCGGCAATATCGGCTCCATCGTCGCGGACCGCGCCAAGGGCCTGCGCATGCGGGTCATCGCCTATGATCCCTTCCTCTCCCCGGAACGGGCCCAGGATCTGGGCATCGAAAAGGTCGAGCTGAACGATCTTCTCGCCCGCGCCGACTTCATCACTTTGCATGTGCCGATGACGCCGGAGACCAAGAACATCCTCTCCGCCGAAGCCCTGGCCAAGACCAAGAAAGGCGTGCGCATCGTCAATTGCGCGCGCGGCGGCTTGATCGACGAAAAGGCGCTGAAGGCGGCGATCGATTCCGGTCACGTCGCGGGCGCCGCCCTGGACGTGTTCGAAGTGGAACCGGCCAAGGAAAACGTCCTGTTCGGCAACGAAAAGATCGTGGCGACGCCGCATCTGGGCGCCTCCACCACCGAAGCCCAGGAAAATGTCGCCTTGCAGGTGGCGGAGCAGATTTCCGACTACCTCCTCACCGGCGCCATCACCAACGCGCTCAACATGCCGTCCATCTCCGCCAGCGAAGCGCAGAAGGTGGGACCGTGGATCGCGCTGGCCTCCAAGCTGGGCGCCTTTGCGGGCCAGCTCACCGACACCAGCCTGACGGCGGTGGAGATCGTTTATGAAGGCACCGCCAGCCAGCTCAACACCCGCGCTCTGTCCCAGGCGGCGCTGGCCGGGTTGCTGAATCCGATCCTGTCGGGCGTGAACATGGTCAATGCCCCCCTGATCGCCAAGGAACGCGGCATCAAGGTGAGCGAAGTGCGCCGCGGCCAGGAAGGCGCCTATGAAGGCTATGTGAAGATCACCGTGACCTTGGGCAACGGCTCGACCCGCCGCGTCGCCGGCACCGTCTTCTCCGATGGCCGTCCGCGCCTGATCCAGGTCAAGGACATCAACCTGGATGCCGAGTTCGCGCCGCACATGCTCTATGTGGTCAACGAGGACAAGCCGGGCTTCATCGGCAAGTTCGGCACCTTGCTGGGCGATGCCAAGGTCAATATCGCCAACTTCACCCTGGGCCGCAGCGCGCCCGGCCAGGACGCGATCGCCCTGATCGAAGT
>JAFECO010000414.1 GCA_018242085.1 Pseudomonadota bacterium | reverse complement strand
CAGGGGCTTGGCCGCCTGCTGGTCCGGATAGCCGCACGGCATGCCGGGGAATTGGGCGCCGGCTGCCTGTTTCTGGAAGTTGCTGCGGACAATATCGCGGCGCAGGCGCTCTACCGGGGCGCGGGCTTTGCTCCGGTGGGACGGCGCAAAGCCTATTATGGGGGCCGGGATGCGGATGTCCTTAAAGTCATGCTGCCGCTTTCGAATTCCGGGAAATTCGCCTAACCTTAAGGCCGCAACAATCGCTCACGGGGATGACAGGTGACGCGGATCGAGAAACTCTGCGTCGATAAGGGTCTGCGCATGACGGAGCAGCGCCGCATCATCGCGCGCGTCCTGTCGAATGCGGGGGATCACCCCGACGCCGAAGAACTGTACCGCCGCGCCGCGGCGCTGGATCCCCATATTTCGATCGCCACCGTCTATCGCACGGTCAAGCTGTTCGAGGACGCGGGCATTCTGGAACGGCATGATTTCCGCGACGGCCGTGCCCGTTATGAAGAGACGCCGGAAAATCATCACGATCATCTGATCGATGTGCAGACCGGCAGCGTGATCGAATTCCGCAACGAGGATATCGAGAAGCTGCAGCGACGCGTCGCCGAAGAGCTGGGCTTCGAGCTGGTCGACCACCGCCTGGAACTTTACGGCGTGCCCAAAGGCAAGAAGCCAAAGCCTTAATGCCTACAATTCGCGCCGCTGCCATTTTGGCGGTCTTTCTTGTCGTCACCGTGATTTTGATCCCGTGGCAATGGTTGCTGCTGACCCTGAAGCTGCCCGCCCGCCGCACTTTTCCGTACCGCTATCACCGCTTCGTGGCGCGGCTGTTCGGCATTCACATTCGCGTGAAGGGAACGCCGCCATCGAAAGCGACCTTGCTGGTGGCCAACCATTCCAGCTGGCTGGACATCGTGATTTTCTCCGCCACGGCGCCGCTGTCCTTTATCGCCAAGTCCGAAGTGAACAATTGGCCTTTTTTCGGGACGCTGGCACGGCTGCAGCGCACTGTGTTCGTGACCCGCACGAGGCGCAGCGAAACCGGCATGGCGCGCGACGCCATCGCCCAGCGTCTGGCCGAAGGCGATGTCCTGGTGCTGTTCCCGGAAGGTACCTCCAATGACGGCAATATCGTCTTGCCGTTCAAAAGCGCGCTTCTGTCGGCAGCCGATACGCTGTTGGCCGACGGCACCAAGGTGCCCGTGCAGCCGGTATCGACCGCCTATGTCGCCCGTCAGGGCATCCCCATGGGCCGGGAAAACCGCCCGCTTTACGCCTGGTATGGCGACATGGAACTGGTTCCCCATCTTTGGGAAGCCTTGAAAGCGGGGCCTTTGGACGTCGTCGTCCAGTTTCACCCGCCCTTGCCGCCCATGGACCGCAAGGATTTGGCCAAAATCGCCTGGGAAACCGTGAGAAAAGGCCAGGCGGCTGCGCTGGCTGGGATTTCTTAGCTGCCCCCAACTGTCTTCCTCAGGCAAGCCTTCGGAAGACATCTTCCCCCGTCAGGCCTGCGGCCACGGGGGAAGAAAGCCGGTGTATTCGTTTGCGTGTTGAATTTGCTATCTTTCGCCGCGATAACTCCCGCCCGATGAAAAAGCTCTTCATCAAGACCTATGGCTGCCAGATGAACGCCTATGACTCGGCGCGCATGGCGGACCTGCTTGCGCCCTTGGGATACGCGGGCACCGAAACGCCGGAGGACGCCGATATGGTGATCCTCAACACCTGCCATATCCGCGAGCGGGCGGTGGAAAAAGTCTATTCGGAACTGGGCCGCATCCGGAAACTGAAAGACGGCCGGGACGGCCGCATGCTGGTGGCGGTGGCCGGCTGCACCGCCCAGGCCGAAGGCGAAGAGATCATCGCCCGCGTGCCGGCGGTCGATCTGGTGGTGGGGCCGCAATCCTATCACCGCCTGCCGGAAATGATCGCGCGCCTGGCGCGGGGCGCGGGCGAGCGGGTCGAGGCGGATTTTCCCGCGCTGGAGAAATTCGACACGCTGCCGCAAGCGGTGTCGGACACCGGCGTCAG
>JAFECO010000413.1 GCA_018242085.1 Pseudomonadota bacterium | reverse complement strand
TCGGAAATCCAGGTCCAGCCATATTCGCGGGTGGAAACCCAATGGCCCGCCCAATAAGGACGCCAGTCGCCGTCGCGATCCTGGGCGAAGGGGCGCCACACTTCGCCCCAGCGGTCGCTATAGAGCCAGTCGCCGTAACCGGACAGCGTGTCGTGGAAACTGTCGAAGCTGATGCTGGCGGAAAATTGCGCCTGGGCGGGCGGGGCGGTCACGGCCAGAAGCGGCGCGCCCGCCAGCAAGGAGGCAATAAGAAGGCTGCCGCGAAAATGGCGCATGACGACCTCGCGATGACAGCGGAAACGCTCCGGCGGTAATAATGCGCGCCCGACGGAACGAGTTCCCATTCCGGCACGTCACATTCCGTCAATGTTGCGGGTGCGAGCAGGCTTCGCTGACTTGGCGCGCTTGCAAAATCTTTTGCGCAATGGAACGGGAAAATGCCGGTTTCTATCGCCGCCGCGCCGCAGCAAAAAAGGAACTGATAAAGCTTCATCGCAAGAGGTCTTGATCCGCCGCCAATCGGACATAGGTCCATGGAGACACTGTGAGAGGAGACGACATGTTCGAGGAACGCGAGCGCGGTTATGAAGCAAAATGGGCGCACGATGCCGAAGCCCTGTTCCGCATCATGGCGCGGCGCGACAACAAGCTGGGCGAATGGGCGGCGGCGCGCATGAACATGCATGACTCGCGGATCGACGATTATGTCGCCGCCGTGGTGGAGGCCGGTGTCTTAGGCAAGGGGCCCGATCCGGCCTTGGCGAAAGTCGAGGCCGATTTCGCGGCCGCCGGCATCGCGATCTTCCCCGCCGAATTGCAGGCCAAGGCGGCGGAGCTGCGCGCCGAAGCGGTGGCGCATTACAGCAAGGCGGATTGAGAACCGCATAGGCAAAGACAAGGCCCGGTGCGCGGCTGCGCGCCGGGTCTTCGCTTCATCGGCGCGAAGCGTGGATCAGGTCAGCAAAACGATATTCCATTCAAACGCCAGCACATTGGGTTCGCTGGTCTTTGCGGGTTTGCAGATCGCGTCTTCCGGCTTTCTGTGGCGCGAGGCCAGGGTCGAAAGCAATAGATCGTGTTCGTTCAGCGCCTCGCCGGGGAAATACATCTGCGCCACCAGCCGGTAATCGGCATTGGTGACATCGAAATGAATATGGGGCGTGCGCATGGTGCCCGACGGTTCGGGATAGGCGCCAGGCTTGACGGTGCGCAGGCGATAGCGGCCCTTGGCATCCACGCTGAACGACGTCACGCCCAGGAAATTGGGATCGATGGGCGCGGTGTTGGTGTCCACCGGATTGACATAGCGGCCCGCCGCATTGGCCTGCCAGATCAGCATCTGTGCGGTGGGCAAGGGATTGCCCCTCACATCCATCACGCGCCCGGTCAACTCGATGATCTGACCTTTGGCGCGGCCGGTCTTGCCGGGATAGTGCGTGATGTCCTGGTCGTGCACGGGCGGAATGCGCACGGGAAAGAACGGCCCCAAGGTTTCCTGGCCGGTGGGAAGCAGGCCCTTGGGCGTCATGCTTTCGGCCAGGGCGCGGCCGGATGTGGCTATCGTCACCCCGACGGCTTGGGCGGCGATAGCGCCCGCCATGATCTCGCGGCGTGAAATCGTCATAAGGACCCCCATCCCGTTCGACGCGAAGACCCTAAGACTGCCGCGCCATTATCCGCAAGCGGTCTTTCAATGTGGCGCTCAAGGAAGCGGCGCGAGAATGCGCAAGACCGATTTGCCGCCGGCGTCGGCCAGCGGGAAATAAAGCCGGTGTGTCGCCGGATCCACCGCGACCGAATGAGCGCCTTTGCCGATAAAGACGTCGCCCAGCGCCGCCGGCGCGGCGGGATCGGTGATATCGAAGCTGGACAGGTTTCCCGATTCCGACGCCACATAAAGACGCTTGGCCGCCGCGTCCATCGTCAGCACATCCGGGTCGTGGCCCAAGGGAAGGTGGCTCAGTTCCTTTCCCGTCTTCAGGTCGACCGTCACCAGCATATCATTCTCGTCGCAGGCGACATAGCCGATGGAC
>JAFECO010000412.1 GCA_018242085.1 Pseudomonadota bacterium | reverse complement strand
CGGATGGCCTGCCGCCCGGCCTGGTTCTTGGGCCCAACTGATGGCCGGCGAAGGGGAACCGCTGCGCGGTCTCTGGTACATGCCCGCGCTGGCATCCAGCCTGAAGCCGGGCCAGATGCGCCGCGAAATGCTTCTGGGCGAGCCGGTGCTTCTGGGGCGGATGCGGGACGGCAAGGCCTTTGCCATGCGCGATATCTGCCCCCATCGCGGCGTGCCGTTGTCGGCGGGAAAGATTCTCGCCGAAAACACCGTCGAGTGCCCCTATCATGGCTGGCGCTTCCGCGGCGACGGCGTTTGCAGCGCCATTCCCTCGCTGGCTCCCGGCCAGGACCTGGACCCCACGAAAATCCGTGTACGGAACTATTCGGTGCGCGAACGGGATGGACTGATCTGGGTCTATGTGCCGGCGAAGAACGAAGCGCCCTCGTCCGAACCGCCAAGCGTTCCCGCCCCCGACACCAAGCCCCGCTGGACCGAGATTCAGGATTTTCCCTGCGATATCGACCATGCCGTGATCGGGCTGATGGACCCCGTCCATGCGGCGTATGTCCATGACCATTGGTGGTGGAAGCGCACGCCGCGGCTCAAGGAAAAACATTACGCGCCGCTTCCCCGCGGCTTTGTGATGACGGCGCATAAGCCGTCCAAGCCCGCCTATAATCTTCTCGGTGACGTCACCACCGAAATTACTTTCGAGCTGCCCTCCACACGGTTCGAGATCATCCGGGGAAACCTGTTCGGCAAAGCCTTCACGGTGGTGGGCCTCACGGTCTGCACCCCCCGCGATGCCCAGACCACCTCCATCATCCA
Organism: Pseudomonadota bacterium; assembly: GCA_018242085.1. GTDB lineage: Bacteria > Pseudomonadota > Alphaproteobacteria > Micropepsales > Micropepsaceae > Rhizomicrobium. Next base: position 1,225 of record JAFECO010000412.1, on the reverse strand, counting down.
GGTCTTCTATTGGCCGGGCTGGATGTTCTTCATCCGGCCATTTTTCATGATCCTGGGGCCTACTTTCATCGCGGACGACCGCAAGATCGTGGAATTGCAGCGCGAGGGCCTGAAATTCGATCCCAAGCTGATGTTGATCCAGGATTCCGACCAGCCGGCCATCTGGTACCACCGGGTCAAGAAAGCCTGGGCGGAATCGCTCGAATCCGGGGTGGAATTCGTCAATCCTGTGCAGGAACGGACACTGCGCTGGAAAAGCTGAACACCCCGGTGATTCAGGGGTTGCGCCGCCGCTCCCGACCAACTAGACGGTCCACTTAACCTACAACTTGGCCGGCCCCGAAAGCGCGTTCCCGCGCGGGTCCGTCCGCGCGCGCCGAAGAGATGACATGCCCAAACGTACCGACATCCACACCGTTCTGATCATCGGAGCGGGTCCTATCGTCATCGGCCAGGCCTGCGAGTTCGATTATTCCGGCGCCCAGGCCTGCAAGGCCTTGCGCGAGGAAGGCTACCGGGTGGTGCTGGTGAACTCCAACCCCGCCACCATCATGACTGACCCGGACATGGCGGACGCCACTTATATCGAGCCGATCACGGCGGAGTTCGTGGAAAAGATCATCGCCCGCGAGCGGCCCAATGTGCCGGACGGAAAGGTCTTTGCCCTTCTGCCCACCATGGGCGGGCAGACCGCCCTCAATACCGCCCTGTCGCTGCGCAAGATCGGCGCCTTGGAGCGCCACAATGTCGAGTTGATCGGCGCTACCGCCGACGCCATCGACAAGGCCGAAGACCGCGAGCGCTTCAAGCAGGCCATGATCGCCATCGGCCTGGACGTGCCCAAGGGCATCACGCTGAAAGGTCAGCTGCGCCAGAAAAAGGACACGGCGGGCAACCCGATCTATGACGGCGGCGGCAATCCCATGATGGAATTGTCACCCGAAAGCTTCACCAAGGCGCTGGCGGCCTTGGACCAGGTGGGCCTTCCCACCGTGATCCGCCCCAGCTTCACCATGGGCGGCACGGGCGGCGGCATTGCCTATAACCGCGAGGAATTCTTCGCCATCGTGGAATCCGGCCTGGATGCTTCGCCCACCCGCGAAGTGCTGATCGAGGAATCCGTTCTGGGCTGGAAAGAATTCGAGATGGAGGTGGTGCGCGACAAGGCGGACAACGCCATCATCATCTGCTCCATCGAGAATATCGATCCGATGGGCGTGCATAC
>JAFECO010000411.1 GCA_018242085.1 Pseudomonadota bacterium | reverse complement strand
GGCGCGGGCTTTCTGTTGGCCAAGGGCCTGAACAGCGAGGCCTTCCCGCCCGTCTCCTCCCGCGCGCCAGGCGCCATCGGCTGGCGCGAATTGATGGCGGGGGAATGGAAATCCGCTTTCGCTTTCTACGAAAAGCTGTTCGGCTGGACCAAAGCCGAAGCCTTCGAGATGGGGCCGATGGGCACCTATCAGCTGTTCGCCACGGGCGCGGAGCCGGTGGGCGGCATGATGACCAAGCCGGACGCGATTCCGGTTCCCAATTGGGGTTATTACTTCAACGTCGATGCCATCGATGCGGCGGCGGAGCGGGTGAAAGCGGCGGGCGGCAAAGTGCTGATGGGTCCGGCGGAAGTTCCGGGCCCCATGTACATCCTTCAGTGCATGGATAGCCTGGGCGCGTATTTCGCGCTGGTGGCGCCCAAGCGATGACCGTATAACCGCCGGCCCTTCAATGCGGATATTCCTGTGACCCGACGCTTTCTTGGGATCGCGATCGTGCTTGGCCTCATCACCGCGGTCGGGCCTTTCGCCATCGACATGTATCTTCCCGCCTTGCCTTCGATGGGCAAGAATCTGGGCGCCGGCACCAGCGCGGTGCAGATGAGCCTGACGGCGTATTTCATCGTCATCGGCATCTGCCAGCTTTTCTATGGTCCGCTCAGCGATATCGTGGGGCGCAAGCTGCCGATCTATGGCGGGCTGGTGATCTTCACCATCGGCAGCATCGGCTGCGCGCTCGCCCCCAACATCGAAATCCTGATCGGCTTCCGCGTGGTCCAGGCCTTCGGCGCCTGCGCCGGCATGGTGATCCCCCGCGCCATCGTGCGCGATCTTTATACCGGCCATGACGCGACCCGGCTGATGTCGCTTCTGATGCTCACCGTCAGCATCTCGCCGATCCTGGCGCCCTTGACCGGCAGCTTCGTGATCGGGGCCTTCGGCTGGCGCGGGGTCTTTGCCGTCCTCACCATCGCCGCGGTGATCGCGCTTGTCCTGGCCGTCACGCAGCTGAAGGAAACGCGCGAGGATCACCACCGCGCCGACAGCACCTGGCGCGGCGCTTTCAGCGCCTATGGCTTGTTGCTGCGCGACGGCGAATTCATCGGCCTGGTGCTGGTGGGCGCGCTGGGCGTGGCGTCCTTCTTCGTCTATCTGGGCAGCGCGTCTTTCGTGCTGATCAATCATTACGGCCTGACGCCCAAGCTGTTCAGTCTCTGCTTCGCCTTGAACGCGGCCTCCTTCTTCGGCTTCAGCCAGCTCACCGGCATGCTCACCCAGCGTTACGGCCTGCCCAAAGTCGTGCGCGTGGCCGCGACGGGTTTTGCCCTGGCCATGGTGGTGCTGGCGCTGGTGTTCGCGGCCGGCATCGATAATCTCTTCGCCCTGATGACGCCTTTGTTCATCGGCTATGGCTTTCTGGGACTGGTGATCCCCACCACCGCCGTCCTGGCGCTGGAACATCACGGCGCCATCGCGGGCACCGCGTCGGCGCTGATGGGCGCGCTGCAGATGATCATCGGGGCGGCGGTGATGGCGCTGGCGGGATTGTTCGCCAACGGCCTGCCGCAGCCGATGGCGTATGGAATCGCAATCTGCGCCGTTGCCGCATTCCTTGTTACGCAATGGACGCTACGCAGGGTTGCAGCAGCGCTGGTCCCCGACCCTTCCACTCCCTAGCAAAATGCCACATCATCCCGCGCGAGCTGAGCGGGGATTCTCATGAAAACGGCGCATGCGGTCGGGTTGTTGGCAGTTGCGGTTCTGGCGCTGGCGGGCTGCGACCGCGGTGCTGACAAACAGGCCAGCCAGGGCCGCTACGATCCCCGCCGCACCTTCGCGCCGCTTACCCTTCCCGTGGCCGTCAACAGCTATCGCGCGGGCGACGGCGCGCCGGGGCCGGACTATTGGCAGAACCGGGCGGATTATAAAATCGCCGCCACCCTCGACCCCGTCAAAGCCACGCTCACGGGCGACGAAGTCATCACCTACACCAACAACAGCCCCACCGCGCTGACCGCGCTGTGGGTGCAGCTGGA
>JAFECO010000410.1 GCA_018242085.1 Pseudomonadota bacterium | reverse complement strand
ATGAACGCCACGGTCGAAGGCCAGACCACGGCGCATTACCTGATGGATCTTCTGGGCGACCTGAAAGTGACCCGCCTGGCCCATGGCGTGCCGGTGGGCGGCGAGTTGGATTATCTCGATGAAGGCACGCTGAGTGCCGCCTTCAAAGCGCGGCGGTCGCTTTAGCTCTTCTCCCAACTTGTCATCCCCGGCGAGGTGCGACCAGCACCGAGGGAAGGGGGATCCAGGTGTTAGAATAGAGCGGACGGCCCAACCTGGATTCCCTTCCCTCGCACTCGCTATTCGCTCGTGCTCGCCGGGAATGACAATATGGGTTGGTGCCTCAGTTCCTGGGCAGAGCGTCCGGCTTGTCGCCCAATTCCACCTGGGCGATGCGCTCCGCATGGCGGTCGATGCCGCGCATGGAAATCTCGATCTGGCCGATATCCTTGCTGGTGGTCTCGAAATGATCGCGCAGCTTTCCCACCCGCTCGCCCAGGCGTTTCACATCCTGCAGCAAGGCGCCCACAGCGGCCTGGATGGCATGGGCCTGTTCGCGCATCTTGGCGTCGCGCATCAGGCCCTGGATGGTGCCGATCACCAGCATGAAGACATGGGGCGAGACGATCACCACCTGCATCTGGCGCGCCCGGCGCAAGGTTTCGGGAAAATTGGCGTGCAGTTCGGCATAAATCGAGTCCGACGGCACGAACATGATGGCCGGAGTCTGGACTTCGCCGGGAATGAGATATTTCTCCGCGATATCCTTCACATGCTTCTGGATGTCGTTGCGAACCTGCACCATCGCCGCCTTGCGCGCCTCTTCGGTCTCGGCCTTGCGCAGGGCCTCGAAGGCTTCCAGGGGGAATTTGGAATCGACGACGATGCGGGCCTTCACATTGGGAATGCGGATCACGCAATCGGGCCGCGCATTGTTGGACAGCGTGGCCTGGAATTCATACTGATCGGGCGCCAGATGCTCGGCGACGATCGCTTCCATCTGATCCTGGCTCATGGCGCCGCGGGCCTGCTTGTCCGAGAATATCGCTTTCAGCGACACCACATGGGTGGACAATTCGCTGATGTTTTTCTGCGCCGCGTCGATCACCGACAGCCGCTCTGTGATGCTGACAAAGGTTTCGCCGGTCTGTTTGGCGGTGGCGGCCAGGTTCTCGCCCACCCGCTTTTCCAAGGCTTCCAGCCGCTCGGCCAGGGTGCGGGTGAGGGTTTCCTGGGCCGCCACGGTCTGGGTGAACTGGCCGCCGATTTCGCCCTGCTTGGCCAGCAATGCATCCAGCCGGGGGTCGGGCAGCGGTGTCGGCGCCGGTTTGGGCCGGGCGAAGGCCAGAATCAGCGCCCCCGCCAGCACCGCAACCGCCAGAATGATAACCGCTATTTCCATCGATCCTTGACCCTGATCCGGCCCGGCCTTATCTCACCGCCATGGCCATCCGTCCTATCCTTATCGCGCCCGATCCGCGCCTGAAAGCCGTCTCCACCCCGGTCGAAACCGTGGATGGGGAAATCCGCAAGCTGGCCCAGGACATGGCCGACAGCATGTATGCCGCCGAAGGCATCGGCCTGGCCGCCGTGCAGATCGGCGTGGCCAAGCGCATCATCGTGATGGACCTGGACCAGAAGGACGGCAAGAAGGATTGGCGGGTCTTCATCAACCCCAAGATCACCTGGGCGTCCGAGGAAATGGCCACCTTCGAGGAAGGCTGCCTGTCGGTGCCGGAAATCTGGGACGATGTCGAACGCCCCGCCCGCATCAAGGCCGAGTATCTCGACCTGGACGGCAAGAAGATCGAGATCGAAGCCGACGGCATGCTCGCCACCTGCTTGCAGCATGAGATGGATCATCTCGAAGGCGTGCTGTTCATCGATCATTTCTCGCGGTTGAAGCGCAGCATCGCGCTGCGCAAACTCGCCAAAGCCAAGAAGCTGGCCAGCTAGTGACCCTCCGCTTGGCCTTTCTCGGCACGCCGGACTTTGCGGTGCCGACTTTGGCCGAACTGATGGCACAGGGCCATGAGATCGCCGCCGTCTATTCCCAGCCG
>JAFECO010000040.1 GCA_018242085.1 Pseudomonadota bacterium | reverse complement strand
CGCTTCCGCGGCATCCGGATGATAGCAACGGCCATTGCTGAAGCAGTAGCCATGCTCGGTGCCCGGGAAAACATCGATGCGGTGACGCGGCCCGGCGGCTGCGGCGACGTCGCGGATTCTCGCGATCGTCTCCGGCGGCGCGGATGTGTCGCGCTCCGCGAAGCCGAAATAAAGCTCGCCGCGCACTTTTCCGATCAATCTGTCCGGCGATCCGTCATCGTCCGTCACCAGATCGACGCCATAGAGCGACGCCGCCGAGGCGAAGCGATCGCCGAACTTCGCCGCCACTGCGACCGCATAGCGGCCGCTCATGCAGAAGCCGACGCACGACACTTTTGCGGCATCCGCGGATGCATCGCCGTCGAGAAAGGCCAGCAGCCCCGCCGTATCTTCGACGACGCGGTCATTGTCCAAACTGCGAAGACAGGCGCCGATCACCGCCGACATGCGGTCGTCGCGGCGGGCCAGATCGAACCGGATGCGTCCCAGGCGATAATAGAGATCAGGAAGGACGCAGTAATATCCCCGCGCGGCGACCCGGCGGGCCATGTTGAAAAGCTCTTCGCGGATGCCGGGCGCGTCCATGTACAAAATCACCACGGGATGGGGTCCATCGCCTTCGGGATGAACCACGAAGGTCGGCATCGCGCCGTGGCGCGTCGGCACGGGAATTTCTCTTTCCTTCATCTTTTCTCCTTGCCGGTCGCGCCTATGGAGCAATCTTGAACGCATGTTGAGTCCGGCCTTCGATCTGCCGGTACGCGATCACGACACGCTTTCCAATCCAACTCTCTTTGGGTTCCGGCCCGATCAGGTTCGAAACCAGGATGGGACCTTCGTCCAGGCGAACGGCGATGGCGTTGTAGGGCGGCACATGGTCCGCGAAATATTGCTTGTGGAAGACGACCCAGCTGGCGATTTTGCCCTGCCCCGAAATATCGGTCCAAGTGTAGGCGAGCGAAAGGCAATCCGCGCAGACCGGGCCGGGCGGGTAGCGGAACGTGCCGCAGGCGTCGCATTTCTGCAGCTGCATGCTTTGGCGCTCGAGGCTCTGCCACATAGGCCGGTCGTAAAGTGTGACTACGGGCGCGCTGTTTGCCATAGATCAGTTCCCGTAGATGATGGAAATGGCTTTGCCGGCGACGTCGGAGCTATAATGGACGTTGCGGCAATTCTCGACCTGGCATGCACCCGCTTCCCCGCGAACCTGGCGCACCGCTTCGATCTGGTGATTCCAGCCTTGCATATAGCTTTCGGAAAGATGCCCGCCGGACGTGTTCACGGGAAGCCCGCGCGCCAGTGAAATTCCGTCTTCGCGCATGTACCGGCCCACATCCCCGACCTCGCAATAGCCATAGCCTTCGAGCGCCAGGGGGATGTGAAGCGAGAAGCTGTCATAGATCTGCAAGGCATCCATCTCCTTCGGCCCCAGAGAGGCCATGTTGAAGACCTGTTTGGCCACCTTGGATTGGGCGGATTGATAGAAATCCAGCAGCCGGGGCTCCAGGCTTGTGGCGCCCCGGTTGAGATCGTGACGCCCGACCCCTTTGATGCGGACGGGTGCGCGCCCAATGCGCCGGGCCTTGTCCGCCTCCGCCACAATCAGCGCCACGCCGCCGTCATTGATCAGGCAATAATCGAACAGATGAAGCGGCTCGCAGATAAAGGGCGAGGCGAGATAGTCGTCGATGGTGATGGGCTTGCGCATCAGAGCGCGTGGATTGCGGGAAGCGGCGAGGCGTTGGGCCACTGCGACTTCGCCCAGTTCCGCCGCCGACAATCCGCGCGCTTCCATATAGCAGCGCGCCATCATGGCGTAGAGCGCGCCTTGAGACGTGAAACCCCATGGCGCATGGTAGACATAGGAGAGGAAGGCGCCTCCGCCCATCGCTTCCGGACCGCCATATTGCGTGCCCGCCGATCGCTGATCGTTGCCGTAAACCAGGGCTATGACGGATGCCAATCCCGCCTTGATCGCCTGGCAGGCTTCCAGAACGGCCGTCATCGCATCCGCTTGCCCGCCCCAGCCGACATTCAGGCCCAAAAGCTCGCCCATGCGCTCATAGGCCGTGGTCGGCCCCACGATCAGGCCGTCGATCTCGCTTTTATCGATGCCGGAATCGGCGAGCGCGGCAACAAAAGCTTGCGCCGCATAGCCGGTGGAATCGTGGGGGCATTCTCCGGCGCGGACGCGGGCGTGATCGGCCACCCAGTCGGTTTGGCCTATGCCGATGACGGCGGCAACGTCTGCGAGGGAGTTACTCATAACAACTATCCGCCTTCCTGTCCGGCGACGGCACTCCAGCCGGTGCGGCAAAATCCGATTGCAAGGGGGCGCGGTCAAACGAGTTAAGCGAAAGGACAGTTGAGCTAATCTCACAGGCCGGCTTCTTGAACCCACAATCCAACAGTGATGAGGTGCCGCGCGTTGAAAAGCATATCGGGGGACGAATGCCGACCAGGTGGATCGAGGTGAACGGCGTTCAATTGCGGTACGATTATTTTCCAGGTCCGTCCCTGGCCTTGGTGCTGGTTCACGAGATGGGCGGCATGCTGGAAAGCTGGGATGACATCATTCCTCTTCTTTCCGGAAAAGTGACGCTGCTGCGGTACGATCAGCGCGGCGCGGGCCTTTCGGAAAAGCCCCGCACCCCATTCGCCATCGGCGATGCCGCGGACGATCTGGCGATGCTGGCCGAAACGCTGCTTCCGGATATTCCCATCGTGGTGGTGGGCGCGGCGGTCGGCGGCGCCATCGCCGCGACATTCGCCGCGCGTCATCCCGACAAGATCAAAGCCCTTATTTTGCTGGCGCCGGCAACTGGGCTGGCGGACGAAAAGCTGGCCGCCGCAAAGGCCAATATCGACAAGCTCGAACATTCCGACGTGCGGCGCACCTTTCCCGGAAAGGCCTGGATCGACCTTTCGCGTTTCGAGCGGATCCGGCTGGCGGCGGACCCTTCAAGCCTGGCCGCGACCTGGCGGATGCTGGCGGATCTGAAGATGGGCGATGTGCTCCGGGCAATATCCTGCCCTACCTTGGTGCTGGGAGGCCGGCACGATACGGCGCGCCCACCGGAACACCTTGCGGACGTTGCGGCGCAGATCGCGCATGCACGCTTCGCGGTCATCGAAGCCGGTCACATATTGGCGATGGATGCGCCCGAACACGTCGCTTCGGCCATTCTCTCTTTTCTGGAAGAGTGCCTCGCCGAGAAAAATCACCTTTGAGATTTTCTCATAGAGGGGCCTCCTTAACTCGATTGACCGGCCATCGGCATCGGCGCAGGTTCATGATGGGGTCGAGAACCCGCTTATGAGACCAGCGTGCCGAAAAAGGCGGGCCAGCCGGACAGGCTCGCGGGGAGAATATGGTGCAGACAAGACGCGACATGGTGGCGGGTGCTGCTTGCGCCTCCATCTGGCTGGCTGGAAACCGGGCGGCGCAGGCGGCGCCGTCACAGGCGCTGATCAATGCCGCGAAGGCCGAAGGGAAGGTCGTCTGGTACACCGGCATGATCGTCAAGCAGCTGGTGCGCCCGCTGGTCGAAGCGTTTGGGGCCAAATACGGCATTGAACTCAAATACGCGACCTCCGGAGATTCCGAGACTGTCTTGAAACTGACCAGCCAGGCCAGAGCGAGACGGATGGAAGCGGATGTGTTCGATTCACCCGGCACCGCCATTCCGCCTTTGACCAAAGCCGGTCTCATCGAACCTTTCGCGCCCAGCGGCGCCGCGAAATACGCCGCGAAATTCAAGCCGCCGAGCCGCATCTACACCGCCATGTACGCGCTGTATCTGACCACCGCGTACAACACCGCCCGCGTCAAACCCAATGAGGCGCCGCGAACCTATAACGACCTGCTCGATCCGAAATGGAAGGGCCGCATAGTCTGGACCGATACGCGGGGCATCTCCGGGCCGCCCGGTTTCATCGGCAATATCCTCAAGACCATGGGCCAGGAGCGGGGCATGGCTTATCTGGCCAAACTGGCGCAGCAGAAGATCGTCCGCGATCCCGGCAACCAGCGCGTCGTGCTGGACAAGGTCATCGCCGGCCAGTTCGCGATCGGGTTGATGACCTATAATCATCACGCCGTGATCAGCAAGGATCGGGGCGCGCCGGTCGCATGGGTGAAGATGGAGCCGCTGGTGGAGAATCTGGGCGTGATCGCCCTGGTGAAGAACGCGCCGCGGCCCAATGCGGCGAAACTTTTTCTGGAATATCTGGTTTCGGATGAGGGCCAGAAAATCATTCGTGAAGCTGGATACCCGCCCGCGGACCCGGATGTGGCCGCCAAGGATCCTTCGATCAGCCCGGCGACGGGAAAATTCAGCACCACATTGCTGGCTCCCGAAATCTCGTCCCAGGACAGCGAGCCCTTGGCCTCCTGGCTGAAAATCTACGATCAAATGTTCAAATGACTTTGCAGGTTTCGCGGGAGCAGGGATCGCCGGCCGATGTTGCCCTTCTGGGCCGCAAGCGCGCCAATCCGTTGACCCTGCTTGCCGGCGGAATGATGCTTGTCATCGCCATTCTGATCGTGCCGCCGGTCTTTGTGCTGCTTCAAAACAGCCTGTTCGTGACCAATCCCGACGGGTCGCATGGCGCGATCACGTTTGAGTATTTCATCAGCCTCTTCCAGGAGGATGGCATCCTTAGGAGCGGCGCGAATTCCTTGAAATTCGCCGTTCTGACGACATTTTTTTCCCTCGTTCTGGGCGGCTCCCTGGCATGGATCGTGGAACGGACGGACGCGCCGTTCCGCGGATTGGCTTTTCTGATGTCCGTGGTGTCGCTGGGCATACCCTTGATCATTTATGTCCCGGCCTGGCTGTCTTTCCTGGGGCCCATCGGGCCGGTCAACGAGATTTACCGGGCCTTGAGCGGCGACAGCGGCAATCTGTTCGAAGTCAATTCCATCGCCGGCATGGTCCTGATCGAAACCTTGGGATGGCTGCCGCTGTCGTTTCTGCTGTTCGCCGCCAATTTCCGCGCCGCCAATGCGGAACTGGAAGAGGCCGCCAGGATGAGCGGCGCCAGCATCGCTTCCATGGTTTGGCGGATTTCCATACCCCTGGCGGCGCCGGCGGTTTTCGCGGTCGGCCTGTTCATCCTGATCAGCGCGCTGCAGTCGTTCGACGTGCCCAAGCTGGTCGGCACCTCCGCCAACATCAAGCTCCTGACCACCGACATTTACGACAGTATTCGCGCGGCCGTCCCGCCCAAGGTGGGCCTGGCCAGCGCTTATTCGGTCATTCTCTCCATCGCCGTGGCAGGGCTGATGTATTTTTACAGCCGTGTTTCGCGCAACGCATCGCGCTATGCCACGGTCACCGGCAAGGGATATCGGCCGCGTTTGCTCCCGCTGGGGCGCTACCGCTGGCTGGGCGGGGCATTCGTCATCGCCACCGTGTTCGTGGTCCTGGCGGTGCCGTTGCTCAGCCTGCTCTGGATCGCATTGACGCCCTATAGCGAGCCGATCAGCGTCGCGGCGCTTTCCACCCTCACGCTGGAGAATTTCGCCATCGTTCTGGGCAGCAGCGACTATCTCGGCCTGGTGCTCAACACGGTTGTTTCCGCCGCCGCGGCCGCCACCATCACCATGGCTCTGATGGTGGTCTGCGGATGGCTTGTCGCCCGGCGCCGCAGATTTCATGCCGTCATCGACCAGATGACGGCGATGCCCATGCTGATACCCGGCATCGTGCTTAGCGTGGCGATGATGGACGTCGCGCTGCGGTCTCCGATTCCGCTTTACTCCACCCTGTCCATCATCGTTATCGCCTTCGTCATTCACTACATGCCCTATGGCATGCGCTACACATTCGGCGGCGTGCTCCAGATTCATCGCGAATTGGAAGAATCGGCGGGGGTTTCCGGCGCTTCTTCCCTGGCGGTATTGCGGCGCATTGTCGTTCCGCTGCTTTGGCCCGCCGTCCTTGCGGGCTGGATTTTCATCTTTCTGAACGCGTCGCGCGATCTTTCCACGCCCATCATCCTGGCCGGCCCCGACACCAAGACCATCGCGGTCGCCATCTTCGATCAGGCCGCCAATGGCGAGTTCAGCGAGGTCGCCGCGCTAGGACTCCTGTGGTCCCTGCTGATGAGCTCCGTCGCCATGATCTTCTATGTCTGCATGCGGCGGCGCGGCGGCAATCTGTTCGGCCCTTGAAGGTCCACGAGGCGGCATGGATCTGTCGGCATTGGGCAGCAATGGCTTTCGCACTTACATTGTCGCCAATTTTCTTTCCATTCTCGGCATCTGGATCAACCGGATAACGGTGGCCTGGCTGGGCTGGTCCCTGACGGGATCGGCGGCCTGGGTGGGCGTGCTGTCCTTTCTGTTGTTCGCGCCCACGCTGGTCACGGGTCCCTATTTCGGCGCGCTCGCGGACCGGATCGATGTCAGGCAGGGTGCGCTCGTCACCCAGTCGATGCTGGTGCTTCTGACCCTTCTGCTGGCCGTTCTCGACCTGGCGGGATTTGTCGATATCTGGCTCCTCAGCTTCATCGCTTTGCTGTTCGGCATCACGGCCAGCGCCAACAGCCCGATCCGGCTCACGCTGGTGCCGCAGCTGGTGTCCAGCCGGGCGATTGCGAACGCCATCACCTTGATATCGATCAATTTCAATGCGGCACGCCTGATCGGGCCGGCCATCGGCGGCGTTGCGATTGCCAAACTTGGTTCCGGCATGACGGCATTGGTCAGTTTCGCGACATTGCTGCCGATGCTGGTGACCCTGCCGTTCCTGCAGACCAAAGCAAAAGCGGCGCACAGCGCGACAGAAGGCGTGGGCGCGCAGCTCCTGGAAGGTTTGCGGCGCGTGTGGCAGAGCGAGCATCTGTGGCACGCCATGCTGGTCACGGCGATTTCCTCCATCATTCCGGGCGGCGCGCTGGAAATTCTGCCGGCTGTCGTCGACGGCGTTTTTCACAAGGGCGCTTCCGGTCTTGGCCGTGCGCTGTCCGCGGCCGGAGCCGGGGCGTTGACCTGCGGAATTTCCATGACCTTTCTCAGTCCCCACCTCTCGCTGCGCCGTCGGGTGGAATTCACGCTGCCATGGATGGCGGGCGGATCCCTGGCGGTGCTGGCGCTGGGACTGGTCCCCGGCTGGCCTTTCGTGATCGGCCTGGCATTCCTCTTGGGCGCGGTCGGCACCTTCACATCCGTGACCACACAGGCGGTCATCCAGCTGGATGCCGAGGACAGATTCCGCGGCCGCGCCATCGGCCTCTGGCTGGTCGTCAGTGTCGGCGGGAATGCCGCGGGGGCATTGCTGCTGGGAACTTTGGCGGATCTGTCGAATGTGCGCACCGTGCTGATCGCGGCCGGGATCGTGGGTGTGCTGGCTTCCGTCTGGGCGATCACGTCCTTTTATTTCGACCTCGCGCGCGGGTGCCGGCGGGGATGATTCCGCGCGGCACCGCGCCTGCGGGCCTGTGACCGGAGGTAGGGCTGAGATGCCGGATCGCCAGTAAATCAAGGCTCCGCAGAGGGCATGATTGAGAAAATATCAAATGCTCCCCCGGTTAAATCATTTTGGGCCCATTCCGATTGCTGCGAAGATCGCGGTGTGACCTTCCATGTCGCGGCTCGCCATGACGCTCTCCCAAACAGCGAAACAGACTGAAGGCTCGCGGCATCCCGCATTTTCGGTAGGTCTCAGATCCGATCCGGCGGAATTCGCGGCGTTCATACGGCACGCCGATCAGCTGGGCTTTGCCGGCCTGTGGGCGCAGGACACGCTGAACGCGGATAATTTTTCGCTCGATCCGCTGCATCAGCTTTCCTTTGCCGCCGCGGCTTCGGAGCGGATGCGGCTGGGCATTTCGGTGTTGTTTTCGGGGTATCGGAACCCGGCGGTCATGGCCCGCGACCTTGCCACCATCGATCAATTGTCGCGCGGCAGGCTGACGGTGGGGCTTGGGGTCGGCAATGCCTATCATCGGCCGCGGCTTGAGGCGCTTGGCATCGCCACGGATCGGCCTGCACTCAGGCTGGTGGAAGGGATCGGCGTCATGCGCGCTCTCTGGAGCCAGGAGGAAGCCGAGTATCGCGGCGAGATCTATTCTTTTTCCGGCATTCGCTCCCAGCCCAAGCCGGTGCAGCAGCCCGGCCCGCCGATCCTGATCGGAGCCCGCAGCGAGCCGGCATTGCGCCGGGCGGCGAATATCGCCGATGGCTGGACCGGTGCCGCGATGATCCCGCATGCGCAGCGCGCCGAAGAATTGGCCATCCTGCGCGACGAACTGGCGCGCATCGGCCGCGACCCGGCCACGTTCGCAATCTCGGTCAATGTCTATGCGGCAGTGGAATCCGATCGCCAGGAGGCCTGCGCCCGCGCGCAAAATGTCCTTGCCGCCGCCTACCGGAAAAATCCGGTCTATGAGGCCGAGGGCATGGCGGAGCGCGTGGCGGTGTATGGCTCGGTCCAGGAATGCGCCGCGCGGCTCCGGCAAATGGCCGGCGAAGGAATTGACGAGTTTGTCCTGCATCCGCTGTACGATCATTTCACCCAGCTGGAGCGATTGGCCGAGGTCGCCCAGCTGGTGAACAGATAAGAGAAAGGTACGGATCCAGATGTCGCACAATATGCAATTTTACATCGACGGCGCTTGGGTCGATCCGCTTGTGCCAAAGCCTTTCGACGTCATCGATCCCTCCAGTGAAGAGGTTTTTGCGCAGATCTCGCTGGGGTCCAAGCAGGATGTCGACCGGGCGGTCGCCGCCGCAAAGCGGGCCTTTGCCACATACGCATTCGCCAGCGTGGCCGAGCGGCTCGATCTGCTGCGCCGGATCGTCGATGTCTACAAAAAGCGCAGCAAGGATCTGGCTCTTGCCGTGTCGCGCGAGATGGGAGCGCCTCGCGAATTCGCGTTGGTGGATCAGGTGGGCATCGGTCTTCGGCATCTGGAAGAGATCGTGAAGGTCCTGGGCGCGTACCAGTTCCAGCATGTCAAAGGCAAATCGATGGTGGTCCGGGAGCCGGTTGGCGTGGCCGGGCTGATCACGCCATGGAATTGGCCGCTCAATCAGATCACTTGCAAGGTGGGGCCGGCGCTTGCCGCCGGTTGCACCATGGTGCTGAAGCCCAGCGAGATTGCCCCCTTGGACGCCATCATTTTCGCGGAAATATTGGACGAGGCCGGCACGCCCAAAGGCGTGTTCAATCTGGTGAATGGCGATGGGCCCACCGTCGGTCAGGCGCTCGCCAGCCATCCGGATGTCGATATGATGTCATTCACCGGATCGACCCGGGCCGGCATCCTGGTGGCGAAAGCCGCGGCCGACACGGTCAAGCGGGTGAGCCAGGAACTGGGCGGGAAATCGGCCAACATCCTTCTCCCCGACGTGGATTTCTCCGATGCAGTGACGCGCGGCGTCGCGGGCTGCTTCGGCAACAGCGGACAGTCCTGCAACGCGCCGACATTGATGTTCGTGCCGCGCGGCCGGCAATCCGAAGTGACATCGATTGCGAAAGCCGCCGCGG
>JAFECO010000409.1 GCA_018242085.1 Pseudomonadota bacterium | reverse complement strand
ACGCAGCGGGGGATCGTTCTCGCGGCGCTTGCGCGTCCAGGTGCCGTCGAAGTCGCGGTCCTGGGCGGGCACCGCCACGCTTTGCGCTTCGGGAATGTGCGTGTCCTGGGGCACGAAGCGCTGCACCCGGTGTTCACCGAACCGGGCGGAGAGGCGATCCGCCAGATAGGCGATCTGCCAGCGGGCATTTTCATCGGCATCGAAACTGGTTTCGGCGGGATGGGTTTCCTCGGCGATGCGAGCTTCCAGCCGGATCAGGTCGAAGCCGAAACCGGGATCCAGCGGATCGGCCAGCGAATCCAGCTTCTGGTTCAAAAGCCGCAGCATCACACCCGGATCGCGCAGCGGCGCGCCGGTGCGGATGGCGATGCGCTGCATCTTGCCGTCGGCACGGAAGAACACCGCTTCCAGAAGACGCAGGCCCTGGCCTTGCCGTTCGAGAATTTCACTCAACGCCTTGCTCAAATCGTGAAGGCTTTTACCGATGACATCCTGAGTCACGATCGGCTCGGCAAAACGATGCGCGGCGCTGAGATCGGGCAGGGGCCGGCGCGGGGTGAGCGGCTTTTCCTCCGCCCCCAGCATCACATGCAGACGGGTGAGAAAATTCATGCCCAGCCGCGCGGTGAGTTCGGCGCGCCCCCGGTCCGCCACCTGGGCAATGGTCTTGAGGCCGGCGCGCTTGAGCGCCCTCAGCCTGTCTTCACCGCAATCCAGCGCGGCGATGGGCAAAGGCGCAATCGCGGCGTGGTCTTCGCCGGGAGGCGCGATGGTGCCACCGGCATAACGGGCCAGCGCGCGCGCCGCCAAAGATGTGCCCCCGATGGCAGCCCGGACCGCGAAGCCTTGCGCGGCGATTTTCTCCCGCACATGTTGAAGCATCACCGCTTCGCCGCCGAAAAGATGTGCGACGCCGCTGATGTCCAGCAACAGACCGTCCGGTGCATCGACCGATACCAGTGGCGTGAAACGGTCGCACCAGTCGGCGATATTTTCCAGAAGCGTGAGGTCGGCTTTCTCGTCGGCCGGCACGACCGGCAGATTTTCGATCATGGCGCGGGCATTGGCCAAAGGCTGGCCGCGATGCAGACCCAACTGCTCTGCGCGCCTGTTCAGCGCGTAAACATACAGCGCATTATTGGCGCGTCCGGCCACGACCAAAGGCGCATCTTTGGACGATGCTTCAGGCGCGCTGGCGCAAAGGCGCTTCAACCGGTCGGTCGGCAGGCGCGGAAGCCACAGCGCCAGAATGCGCCGCCGCTTGGTGGAATATTCCATGTTCACTGTCCCATTGCAGGGTGAAATCGCCGAGATTGCCCAGACGGTGGCGCGTCAGCCGCGCATGGAAGCGTGGGCTTCCCCAGTCATCGTCCAAAGGATCGGAGGCGAGGCTTGAAACGTGCCAGCGCGTGGCGGCGGCGCTGGGCTCGGGCCGCGCGCCTTCACGCAACACAAACAATGTGACGCCGCTTTCTTCCGCCAGCAGCGTCAACCTGCGGCTGGCCACCAGATCCAGACAGCGTGGCGCGCCACAAAGCTCCAGCACCACTGCCCCCACATGCGGGCAGGCCAGAATGTCGGCGGTGGCCGACAAGGCATCGGCGGCATTGGGCGCCCGAAGCAGGAACAGGTTCCTGGGATCACCCCCCAGTTCCAGGAAGCCCGTGGCCGACAGCGCGCCATATTCCAGCGCCTCATAATCCGGCCGGATCCAGAACAGCGGTTTGGCTTTGGCGGCTTGGATCGCCAAACAGGCGGCAAAGCCGCTGGCGCCCCAATCGCCGGCAAAGACTTCATGCACGGCGCCGGGCCTGAGCCCCCCACCCAAAACGGCATCGGCGACGGGATCCCCCAGCGGGATGGACGGCCGGTCGGCGGGAAGACCGTAGCGCGCGAGGAAATGGCGCAAATCGGTCAGTTTTTCGCTTTTGTTCATGTTATGTTCTAGGTTATTCCACACCAAAACAGAGTCAAGTGCGGCAATTGGGGCGATGCCGTCATGCCGCGTTGCAACTAGTCCCCGGGGCGCAGGTGTGCAAAAAGCAATC
>JAFECO010000408.1 GCA_018242085.1 Pseudomonadota bacterium | reverse complement strand
AGGCGGCGCGGCCGGCTTGGCCGCTACAGGCGGCTCCGGCGCGATGGTGATGACGGGCGGCGTGGCGGTCGCGGGCGGAAGTCCGGCGGCCACGGCGGGGAGCTCAAGGCTGGACGGCAATTGTTCCGGCGGCTTGCGGAAGGCCAGCACCTCCACGTCTTCGCTGGAAGCCGCATCGGCCAGAAGCGCGACCCGGTATTTGCCGCCCTGTTCCACCACCGTGCCGATGGGAAGGCCCGGCGGCAACAGGCCACCGTCGCCCGACGAGACGATCTGGTCGCCCGCGCGCAAGGTGACGATCTGGGACAGCGTATCCAAGGTCGGCATGGCGGTGTTGTCGCCCACCATGATGGCCTGGCGGTTGCCCGGCGAAATGCTCACCGGAATGCGGCTGTTGAGGTCGGTGAGCAGGATCACCCAGCTGGTGCGGCTGCCCGCCAGATAGATGCGCCCGATCATGCCGCGCGCGTCCACCACCGCCTGACCCGGCTTGATGTTGTGCGTGGAACCGGCGTCCAAAATCATCGTCTCCAGGAAGGGACGGCTGGCCCGGCCGATCACCCGCGCCAGCACGGAATCCACCCCCGGATCCGGCACGGCATGCAACAGGCTCTGATAGCGCGCCACCCGGTCCTGCATCACCACGGCGACATTGCGCCATTGGCGCAGCCGCGCATTCTCGTCCTTGAGGCGCAGATTCTCCTGATAGACGCTGAAGAGTTCGTCGATCGAACCGACCCAGCGGTCGAACTGCACCAAGGGCGCATGCGCGACGGACAAAATCGGCTGCATCCAATCGGTCATGGACATGCGGGCGCGGTCGAACAGCCCCGATTGCGCCTTGCCCAAAAGCACCAGGACCACCGCAAGCGCCATTACGATGACCAGCGGAAGCTGGGCATTGCTGCGGCGGGCGATCTTCCAGGTGCCGTTGGCCATGAACCCCTTTCAACCCATGCGCTTAGAACGCGGTGGAAAGCACGTGACGCATCACCTTGGTATTCTCCAGCACCCGGCCGGTGCCGAGCGCCACACAGGACAAAGGATCGTCCGCGATGGAAACCGGAAGCCCGGTTTCGTTGCGCAGCACCGAATCCAGATTGGCCAGGAGCGAGCCGCCGCCCGTCAGCACGATGCCCTTGTCGACGATGTCGGCGGCCAGTTCCGGCGGCGTGGCTTCCAGCGCCACTTTCACCGCTTCGACGATGGCGCCCACCGGTTCCGCCAGGGCTTCGGCGATATGACGCTGGGTGATGGTGATTTCCTTCGGCACGCCGTTGAGAAGATCGCGGCCCTTGATCTCCATGGTGACGCCGCTGCCGCCATCGGGCGCCGCGGCCGAGCCGATTTCCTTCTTGATGCGTTCCGACGAGGCCTCGCCGATCAGCAAATTCTGGTGGCGGCGGATATAGGCGATGATCGCTTCGTCCATCTTGTCGCCGCCCACCCGGACCGAGCGGGAATAGACGATGCCACCCAAGGACAGAACCGCCACTTCGGTGGTGCCGCCGCCGATATCGACCACCATCGAGCCGGTGGGCTCGCTGACGGGAAGACCCGCGCCGATCGCCGCCGCCATCGGCTCTTCGATCAGGAACACCCGGCGCGCGCCCGCCGACAAGGCCGATTCCTGAATCGCGCGGCGCTCCACCGCGGTCGAACCCGACGGCACGCAGACGATGATCATGGGATTGGCGAAAGAGCGGCGGTTATGCACCTTGCGGATGAAGTGCTTGATCATCTCCTCGGCGACTTCGAAGTCGGCGATGACGCCGTCGCGCATGGGGCGGATCGCTTCGATATTGCCCGGCGTCCGGCCCAGCATCATCTTGGCGTCGTTGCCGACCGCGCGGACGGATTTCTTGCCGCCCCTGGTGGTGATGGTGGCCACCACCGACGGCTCGTTGAGCACGATGCCGCGCCCTTTGACATAGACAAGCGTGTTCGCCGTCCCAAGGTCGATGGCCATGTCGCTCGAAAGAGCGCCAAGAAGACTGCCGAACATAAATTACCTGCCCGTTCCTGACTTAAGCGACACATGCCCCTCGACGACCC
>JAFECO010000407.1 GCA_018242085.1 Pseudomonadota bacterium | reverse complement strand
TGGCCATTCGGGGAAAATCCTATGTTCCTTCCGGCAACGCCGCCTGTCTCCTTTGGTTCAATAAAGGAATAAAATCCCATGGCGCATGGCCGCACTGTGTCCTGGGTGGATGATTTTGAAGCGAACCCCCTCTATATCTCCCCCATGACCGTCGTGATCGATCGCCTCAGCCCGCGCCACCCTGAAAAGGCCAACCGTCCGGATCAGGAGATTCCCAGAAAGCCCGACTGGATACGGGTCAAGGCGCCGGTCTCCCGCGAATATGCCTCCACCCGCGAGGTGGTGCGCGAATACAAGCTGAACACGGTCTGCGAGGAAGCGGCCTGTCCCAATATCGGCGAATGCTGGAGCAAGGCGCACGCCACCATGATGATCATGGGCGACACCTGCACGCGCGCCTGCGCCTTCTGCAATGTGAAGACGGGGCTGCCGGCGCCGCTGGATGCAGAAGAGCCGGCCCATGTCGCCGCCGCGGTGAAGAAGCTTGGCCTGCGCCATGTGGTGATCACCTCCGTGGACCGGGATGATCTGGCCGATGGCGGCGCGGAGCATTTTGCTCAGACCATCAACGCGACCCATGCGATGAGCCCGGGCACCAGCGTCGAAGTGCTGACGCCGGACTTCCTGCGCAAGGACGGCGCGCTCGATGTGGTGATGGCGGCCAAGCCCGAAGTCTTCAATCACAATCTGGAAACCGTGCCGCGGCTTTATCTGACGGTGCGTCCCGGCGCGCGCTATTTCGCGTCGCTGCGCCTGCTGGAGCGAGCCAAGGAATTGTACCCCGAAGGCTTCACCAAATCGGGCCTGATGGTGGGCCTGGGCGAAACCCGCGAAGAGATCATGCAGGTGATGGACGATCTTCGGGCCGCGAAAGTGGATTTCCTCACCATCGGTCAATATCTCCAGCCCACCCGCAAGCACGCCAAGCTGGAGCGTTTCTGGACGCCGCAGGAATTCGCCGGCCTGGAGCAGGTGGCGCGGGCCAAAGGCTTCCTGATGGTTTCGGCATCGCCGCTGACGCGCTCTTCCTATCACGCCGACAGCGATTTTGCGGCACTGAAAGCCGCCCGCACCGCTTCGAAATAACGTGACCGAGCATTCGGAAAGCCGGATCGTTCCGTACACGGCCGATGTCATGTACGCGGTGGTGGCCGATGTCGAACGCTATCCAGAATTCCTGCCCTGGGTGGTGGCGCTCAGGATCAAGTCGCGCGCTCATGAGGACCGGCGTGAAACCCTGCTGGCCGAAATGGCCGTGGGATACCGGGCGTTGCGCGAACGCTATACCAGCAGGGTGACCCTGGATCCCGCCGCCCGCACCATCGATGTGGTGGCGATCGAAGGACCGTTTCACCGGCTGGAAAATCACTGGCGCTTTACTCCCGACGCCGCCGGTTCGCGCGTGGATTTTCGCGTGGCGTTCGAATTCTCCAACCGGTTGCTGCAAGCGGCGGCCGGCGGCGCTTTCGAAAAGGTGCTGATGAAGATGACGGATGCGTTCGAGGCCCGCGCCGCCAGCCTTTCCCAATCACGGGCCTGACCCTATAGTCCGGCACGGCAAGGGGATGGGCATGAAATATCTGTTCGGGACAATCGGCTTTTTGATCGCGCTGAGTTGCGGCGCACGGGCCGATACCATCCTTTTCGTGGGCAACAGCTTCACTTTCGGCGAACTCGCCACCGCCAAATACTATCACGCGGATAAAGTTCGCGATCTCAATCCGCCCAATGACAGAAACCAGACCATCGGCGGGGTGCCCGCGATCTTCAAGGAATTCACCAGAGAGGCGAATCTTTCCTACGATGTGAGCCTGGAGACGGTGGGCGGCAAGGGGCTGGATTTTCATTACACCGAGAAGCTGCCGCTGCTGGATAAGCCCTGGGATGCGGTGGTCCTGCAAAGCTATTCCACCTTGGATGAGGACAAGCCGGGTAATCCCGGACTGCTTAGCGAATACACGCGCAAATTCGACACTGCGCTGCATGCGCGCAATCCGAATGTGAAAATCTATCTGAATGCCACCTGGTCGCGGGCCGACATGACCTATACGTCCGATAC
>JAFECO010000406.1 GCA_018242085.1 Pseudomonadota bacterium | reverse complement strand
AATTTCGGCCGCGACCGCCGCTATCCCATCACCAATGCTTTTAGAGATGCCCGATGAGTGATGTGATTGTCCGCGTCGCGCCATCGCCCACCGGCTATCTGCATGTCGGCAATGCCCGCGCGGCGTTGCTGAACTATCTGTTCGCCCATCATGCGGGCGGCAAATTCATGCTGCGGATCGACGATACCGACGACACCCGCTCCAAGCCGGAATTCGAAGCCGCCATCCTGGAAGACCTGAAATGGCTGGGCCTTCATCACGATCTTTTCGCGCGCCAGTCCGACCGGGCGGATCGCTATCGCGAAGCCGCCGAACGGCTGAAGACGGCGGGACGGCTTTATCCCTGTTATGAGACCGCCGCCGAGCTGGACCGCCGCCGCAAGCGCCAGATGGCGGCGGGCAAGCCGCCTGTCTATGACCGGGCCGCGCTGAACCTCACCACCGAACAGCGCGATGCCTATGAAGCCGAGGGCCGCAGGCCCCATTGGCGCTTCAAGCTCAGCCACAACAAGGTGCATTGGAACGACCTGATCCGGGGCCCGGTGGAGATCGACACCGCCACCCTGTCCGATCCCGTGCTGATCCGCGAAGACGGGCGCTTCCTCTACACGCTCCCGTCGGTGGTGGATGATGCGGATTTCGCCGTCAGCCATATCCTGCGCGGCGAGGATCATGTCACCAACAGTGCGCCGCAGATCGAAATCTTCGAAGCCTTGGGCGCGCCGGTGCCGCGCTTCGCCCATTTCGCCTTGTTCGTGGCGGCGGGGGGCGAGGTTCTGTCCAAGCGGGAAGGATCTTTGTCACTGCGCACGCTTCGCGACGAGGGTATCGAGGCGATGGCGCTGAACGCCTATCTCGCCCATATCGGCACATCCGATAGCATCGAACCGGCGATATCGCTGACCGCACTCGCGAACGGTTTCGCCTTCGAGAAGATGGGCCGGGCATTGGCGCATTTCGATTTGGCCGAACTGACAGCGCTGAATGCCAAGACCTTGCACGCCATGCCGTATGAGATCGTGGCGCCGCGCCTGACCGCGATGGGGGTGGACGCGGCGGTGTGGGAGGCGGTGAAGCCCAATGTGGTGCGCCTGGCCGATGCCGCCGAACTCCGCAAGCTGGTGACCGGGCCGGTCATGCCCGTGATCGAGGATGCCGGCTTTGCGGCGCGCGCGTCGGCGCTGCTTCCGCCCGAGCCTTGGGACGAAGGCACCTGGGGCGCCTGGACCAAGGCGGTGGCGGCCGACACGGGCGCCAAGGGCAGGGCGTTGTTTCATCCCTTGCGCCTGGCGCTGACCGGGCTGGAGCATGGACCGGAACTCAAAAAGCTGTTACCCCTGATCGGGCGGGCCAGGACCCTGGCGCGCCTGGAAGGAAAAACCGCGTGACGGCCACCTGCCGCATGATCCGGATTTCGATTTGCAGCTGACGCTGCAAAAACCCTTCTGCTCGCCCCCACAATTTGCCAAGTTCAGCACCTTCCCGGTGGATGCCCATGACCGTGCGTTTGTTCAACAGCCTGACCAAGACCAAGGAGGATTTCGTCCCCCTGGATGCCAAGAATGTCCGCATGTATGTGTGCGGGCCCACGGTCTATGACTTCGCCCATATCGGCAATGCCCGCCCGGCGATCGTGTTCGATCTTCTGTTCCGGCTTTTGCGCCACGAATTTGGCGATGCCCATGTCACCTATGTCCGCAACATCACCGATGTGGACGACAAAATTAATGCCCGCGCCGCCGAACGCGGCATCTCCATCCGCGAACTGACGGAAGAGACGGCGCGCATTTATGCCGAGGATGTGGGCGCGCTGGGCTGCCTGACGCCGACCGTGACGCCGCGCGCCACCGAGCATATCGCGGAGATGGTGGCGATCATCGAGCAGTTGATCGCAGCGGGCCATGCCTATGCGGCGGATGGCCATGCGTTGTTCGATGTCTCGTCCAAAGCCGATTACGGCAAGCTGTCGCGCCGCTCGCTGGATGAGATGATCGCGGGCGCGCGGGTGGAAGTGGCGCCCTATAAAAAAGGCGCGATGGATTTCGTGCTGTGGAAGCCGTCAT
>JAFECO010000405.1 GCA_018242085.1 Pseudomonadota bacterium | reverse complement strand
GGCAGCGGTGCCGCTCACCGGCCTCATCATGACCAAGCTGGACGGCACCGCCAAAGGCGGAATTCTGGTCGCGCTGGCCGCTCGCTCGGCCCTGCCGGTGCACTTTATCGGGGTGGGTGAAGGCGAGGCCGATTTGCAGGTTTTCGACGCGGAGAAATTCGCGCAAGCTCTTATAGGGACAGGATGAATCCCCAGCTCCGCAAGCTGGCCCTGGACCTGGGGCCGCTGATAATTTTCTTCGCCACTTTTCAATTCGCCGGCATCTTCGCGGCCACCGGAATCTTCATCGTCGCGGTGCTGATTTCACTGGCCCTGGGATGGCATCTGGAAAAAAAATTGTCTCCCATTCCCGTCGTCACCGCCATTCTGGTGGTGTTCTTCGGCGGACTGACGCTCTATCTGCACAACGAGACTTTCATCAAAGTGAAGGTCACATTCCTTTATGTGATTTTCGGAACGACCTTGCTGGTTGGTCTGCGCTTCAATCGTCTTTTCATAAAATATGTTTTCGGCGAAGCCTTCGACCTCACGGAAAAAGGATGGCGCGGATTGACCCTGCGCTGGGGTCTCTTCTTTCTTGCGCTGGCCGCGATCAATGAAGCGGTGTGGCGCAATACCTCGACCGCGACCTGGGTCTCCTTCAAGGTCTGGGGCATCACCGGGCTGATATTTCTTTTCGCCCTGGCACAGACCCCGTTCCTGCTCAAGCATGACGCAGGTCCGGAACAATAACGGGCAACTCTGTCCACGGACGATCCCGCCGCAACAGATATGTGCGCGCGTGGCATACATACAACGCTTTGTGTCTTTGCAAGGCCCGGCAACACGATAGCAAAATCCGGGCGGCGCGACATCGTTGCCGACCTGGAAATAAAATGCCGCGCATCTGAAAAATGCGATGGACACCATCGGACAAATTCTTTTTAAGACTGGCGCATCGTCGTGCATTGCTGTTTAGTGCGCGCCTCATCTTCCGATCAGGCATCCTTCGCTTCGACCGGAAACTTCGTCCGCGCTGGGTTTGGGGGTCACTGCATGTTGAAGGGTCAGCGCAAGGCGAATGGAGGCTTTGAATTATCCGAAGCCCCCTCGCACCTGATCCGCCGCTGCCAGCAATTCTATGGCGACCTTTATGCGCGCGAAGCCGGCACGCGCGAATTGACCAAGCAGCAATTCACGCTGCTCTGCGCGCTGGAGCATAATGACGGCGCCAGCCAGACCACCTTGGTGGAGATCACCGGCATCGATCGCTCGACCTTGGCCGAGATGGTGCGCCGGATGCTGGAGCGCGGATTGCTGTCACGCGAACGCACCGAGGAAGACCAGCGCGCCAATGCGGTGGCGATCTCGCCATCGGGCCGCAAGGCGCTGCGTTCCGCGCGCAATGCCGCCGACCGGGCCGAACGCGCCTTGCTCGACGCCCTGCCCGCGCCGGAACGGCTGAAATTCGTCAAGTCGCTGTCGCAGATCGCATCGGCCGCCGAAGCCTATGCCGCCAATGGCGCCTCCAAGGCCCATAAGGCGGCCCGCCGCAACGGCAAGCGCCTTTAATCTCGCACGGATGCGCCGGGCGGGCCTCTTTTAGAGGCCTACCGCTTCGCTACTTGAGGCCGGCCCGCCGCAACGGCAAGCGCCTCTCATATTCAAACCTTGATATCGATCATCGCGCCCAGCCTTGCGGGCGCTGACGGCTGCGCGGCCAGGGGTTCCTGGACGGGCGCGGTCTGTTTCAGGGGCAAAGGCTCGAACCCGCCGGATTTCTCCAAAGCGGCGGCAAATCCCGGCGCCGGCCGGGGCTGGATGGCGGCGGCCTGCTGCTGGCTGGCCAGAAGGGTCTGGGCGCTGATCTGCATCCCCCCACCCTAGAAAGTCATGGTTAGGAAGAGCTTAAAGACCGGCCCGAGGCTCAGGAGGCCTGGCGGGCCTTTTCGATTTCCGGCAACAGCTGCTCGGTCATGGCTTTGGGCGTGAGCTGGCCCACCAGCTTGAAGCGGACGATGCCTTTGCCGTCCACCACATAGGTCTCCGGAACTCCATACACGCCCCAATTGATGCCCACCTTGCCATGGGTGTCGGCGACGATGCGGGAA
>JAFECO010000404.1 GCA_018242085.1 Pseudomonadota bacterium | reverse complement strand
GCCGCAATGCCGGTAACCATTTGATTCTTCATGATGTCTTGAGTGCCACATGCAATTTTCTCCTCTTCTGTAGCACAGTCTAGATATATCTAGAACACTCTGGAACAAGAGGCGCAAGTCAAAAATTGTCCGGCGGCTGGGCTTTTTCCTGGATTGCCGCTTTGCTGGGCGCCCGCGCCGAAGGAACTCCGATGCTCCGCACGCTCTCTGCCGCGCTTCTTGCCGCCACCCTGGCGGCACCGGCACTCGCCGCACCAGAAGTGAACAAAGTGATCGACAATGAGCGGGTCACGGTGTGGGACGTGAGGCTGGCGCCGGGCGAAAACGCCCCGCCCACGTCCCAGGAATTCGACACGGTCACGGTCTTTCTGGAAGGCGGTACCATCCGCACCAGGCATGCCGACGGCACGGTGACGGCCGCGACCCGCAGTTTCGGCGATGCGGTGTTCACACCCAAGGGTTCGGGCGCGGTCGACATGTCGGATCATGCCCATGAAGTGGTGATCGCACTCAAAGGCGGCATCGCCGGGCCCAATCCCGGACCGGCGGGAATTCCCAACGCTTTCCCCCGCGCGGGCTCAGAAAAGATCTTCGAGAATGACCGGGTGGTGGTGTCGCGCTTCAGCTGGACGCCGGGTGTGCCGGTGCCGATGCATCATCACGACAAGGATACGGTGATGGTGTTCCGCTATGACGGTCCCATCCGCTCCACCGGCCTCGACGGCAAAAGCGAAATCCTGGATTTCCGCAAGGACCAGATCAGGTTCAGCAAGGCGGGCCGCACCCATGGCGAATTGCTGGCCGGGGAACGGCAAAGCGCGGTGATGACGGAATTGAAATAGCGAAGGCGGGCTAGCGATCCGCCAGGCGCGAAAGCTGCCGGCGCAGGGCCTTCGCGCGGCCCTCGGCCTCGCCATCGCCCTTGGCCGCCGCCGCGTCATACCAATAAAGCGCTTCGCGGGGATTGCGGTCCACATCCTCGCCGCGATCGTAAAGCACGGCCAGGTTCATGGCGGAATCGACATAGCCGCTATTGGCCGCCTTGGTGAACCATTCGATCGCGGTGGCGGAATTTTTCTCCACGCCGTCGCCCGCCAGATAGGCGAGAGCGAGATTGTGCATCGCCTTCACATTTCCTTGCGCGGCCGCGGCGGCATACCATTTCGCGGCGCGTCGCGGATCGGGCGCCATGCCCTTGGCATAAAGCGATCCCAGTATCAGCTGGCCGGTGGCGTCGCCTTGGGCGGCGGCGGCCTGGACCCAGCGCATCGCCGCGCCGGCATCCGGCTCGACATCCTGGCCGCGCAAATAGGCCAGCGCCGTTTCGACCTTGGCATGGGCGTCGCCGCGTTCGGCGCGCAAGTCGATCTGTGGCACGGCGGGCGCCGGTGTCGCTCCCGTGGCGTCGATGACCACGACATGGTCCGCTGATTCATATCCAGCCATGGCGATTTTCTGCGGAACGTCCGGCTTCGGCGCGGCGGCGATCTGCGCCTGCGGCACGGCCGGCTTGGGCGCATTGCGCACGGCCGAGATCACCAGCAGGCCACCGAACAATAGTCCCAAGCCGGTCATTCCCGCGCCCGCCATCAGCCAGGGTGACATCTGTTTCAGGTATGGCTGTTTTTCCGGCGCGCTTCCGGCGGCGGGCATCTTTTCCAGAACGCTGCGCATTTTCTTGCGGGCATCGAACCCGGCCGCGGCCGCCTGAAATTCCAGCGGCGGCATCACCACGGGCGTGGCGGCGGCAGGCGGAACGGACGGCGAGACATCCATATCGGGAACGGAAATTTCCTCCGGCGGCCTTGCCGCGGCCACGACCGGCGGCGGTTCCGGCAAAGGCGTGCCGGGCTGTCCGTATAACCGTTCCTCGATCATCGCCAGCGCGCGCGAATGCTCAGCGGCCGCGCCTTCGGTCTTGTTCTCCAGAAGGGAGAGGGCGCGTTCGAACACGCGGAAGCGCCGCTCGATCCAACCTTCGCCGATGATTTCCGGGACCAGGTCCGGTTCGCCGGAATTTTCCTCCGGCACGGGAAGCGGGGCGGCCGCTTCCGGTTCGTCTTTCAACAACGCCGTCATCAGTGCCGCCTTG
>JAFECO010000403.1 GCA_018242085.1 Pseudomonadota bacterium | reverse complement strand
CCATCGTCGAGCCGGAAGTGCTGATGGACGGCGACCACACCATCGGCCGCTGCGAACAGGTCACCACCTGGGTGCTGAAGGAAGTGTTCCAGCAACTCTTCTATGCGAACGTCGCGCTGGAAGGCATCGTGCTGAAGCCCAACATGATCGTGCCGGGCAAGAAATGCGCCAAGCAGAATTCCGTTGAAGAAGTCGCTCGCGCCACCGTCAAGGTGCTGAAAGACTGCGTGCCCTCGGCCGTGCCGGGCATCGCGTTTCTCTCGGGCGGCCAGTCGGACGAGGAAGCGACCGCCCATCTGGACGCCATCAACCGCATCGGCGGCCTGCCCTGGAACGTGACCTTCTCCTATGGCCGCGCCCTGCAGGCCGCGCCCCAGGCCGCCTGGAGCGGCAAGGCCGACAATGTCGCCAAGGGCCAGGCCGCCTTCGCCCACCGCGCCCTGATGAACAGCCAGGCCGCGCTGGGCAAATGGTCCAAGGCGAACGAAGCCGCTTAAACCCGTTTCATCCATCCTCACCCTTCGACAAGCTCAGGGTGAGGATGGATAATGTCCTCGTGCTGAGCTTGTCGAAGCATGAGGTTCCGTGAGCGGCTGTCGCTTATATCTGGTCTCCCCGCCACATCTGTCGGCGAAGAATTTCATCATTCCCTTGCGCGAAGCCTTGGACGGCGGCGATGTCGCCAGCTTTCAGCTGCGCCTCAAGAATGTGGATGACGATGCCATCCGCCGCGCCACGGATCTGTTGCGTCCCATCGTGCAGGCGGCAGGCACGGCCTTCATCCTCAACGACCGGCCCGATCTTGCCGCCGAGCTGGGCTGCGACGGCGTCCATATCGGCCAGGAAGACACGTCTTACGCAGAAGCACGCAAACTGGTGGGGCCCAAGGCCATTGTCGGCGTCACCTGCCACGACAGCCGCCACCTGGCGATGGAAGCAGCGGAGGCCGGCGCAGACTATGTCGCCTTCGGCGCCTTCTTCCCCACCAGGACCAAAGAGCCCAAGACCCAGGCCGATCCCGAAATCTTGCGGGCCTGGAGCGAGAGCACGGTGGTGCCTTGCGTCGCCATCGGCGGCATCACGGTCCAGAATGCGCCCATCCTGATCGAAGCGGGCGCCGATTTCCTGGCCGTGGCGGCGGGGGTCTGGGAACATCCGGACGGCCCTGAGGCGGCGGTGAAGGCGTTCAATTCTCTCTTTTGAGTTTGTCACCGGCCGGAGCGGGCCGAACACGGCGAATTCATCTTCAGTGTTATTCCCGGCCGAGCGAAGCGAGGGGAAGGGAATCCAGCTATCCGCACCGCCCCGCTTTTGAGACCTGGATCCCCTTCCCTCGCGGCTGCGCCGCTCGCCGGGGATGACATTCAGGGTTTTGATTGCTAGAACCCCCGCGCTCTTTGAACCTGATGAACCTTCACCCGCGCCCCAGGAGGGCCGAATCCCCATGGCCAAGATCACCGGCAACGAAATCAGCCCCGGCACCCTGATCGATTTCGACGGCGGCCTGTGGATCGCGGTGAAGACCCAGAAGGTGAAGCCCGGCAAGGGCGGCGCCTATAACCAGGTCGAACTCAAGAACGTCATTCAAGGCACCAAGCTCAACCAGCGTTTCCGCTCGGACGAAACGGTGGAGGAAGTCTATCTGGAGAAGAAGGACTTCCAGTTCCTCTACGCCTCCGGCGACATGCTCACCTTCATGGACATGGAGACCTACGACCAGATCGAGCTCGCCACCGATTTCGTGGGCGATCAGGCGCAGTTCCTGCAGGACGGGATGAAGACCCTGGTGCAGATGCATGACGGCAAGCCCATCGGCATCAAGCTGCCCGTGCAGGTCACCCTCACGGTCATGGAGGCCGACCCTGTTCTCAAAGGCGGCACCGCTGCGCCGTCCTACAAAAGCGCGGTGCTGGAAAACGGCATGAAGATTCAGGTCCCGCCCTTCATCGGCGTGGGCGAAAAGCTGATCGTCGCCACCGAAGATGGCACCTATGTGCGCCGGGCGGAATCGTAATGGCCTACATCTCTCCCGCATTGAATGTGATGGTGGCCGCCGCCCGCAAAGCCGGCCGCCCTTTGATCCGCGACTTCGG
>JAFECO010000402.1 GCA_018242085.1 Pseudomonadota bacterium | reverse complement strand
CCGGGCGGGCCGGGAATGCCCAGCATCAAGGCGAGATTGCCCCGCACGCCGGTGGCGATGAAATCGATGAACCAGGGCTGGCGCACGGTCTTGAGCGGATTGCCGAGCAGCACCAGGCTGATCGCCGTGCCGCTATCATGCGGCTCAAGCTCCACAAAGACCTCCGAACGGTCGGGCCGCCAACTGTCGTCCAGCACAGACAGTTGCCGCCAGCCGCAATGATAGTCGCGGCAAAGCGCGGGACGCGTCTCATAAATCGCGCAGCCTTTGGCCGTGCAATGGCGGCAGGTGACGCCGGCGTCTTTTTGAATCTCCGGCCGGTCGATCGCCATCGCCGTGCAGCAGACGGTGCAATCGCCGCATTCGCGTCCCGGCACCAGGGCGAGCTGATAATCCATGGCGTCACGATGCCATGGCCGCGGTCCCAGTCAAAATACGCGCGCGGCCATGGCGGTGAGATGTCACGGCGTCTTCGTCAGAAGCCCCTGCTCCACCAGAACCGGCGGATGGCGATGATGCGTCGCCTGCTCGAAGCCATAGGCGATGCCGAGGAGATCGCCATCGCGCCAGGGGCGGCCGGAAAATTCCAAGCCCACCGGCAATCCGCCGGGATAGAATCCGCCCGACACCACTACCGCCGGCACGCCCAGCATATTGTTCCAGCCGGTATCGGAATGGGGGCCGTCGCTGACTTCGCCATTCTGCGGCATGGTCTCGTCCGGCGGCGGCATCTGGATCGGCGGATAGACATAGGCATCCAGCTTGAGCCGGTCCATCGTTTCCAGATACATCGCCATCGCCTTGCGGCGGGGCGCGTAGACATTGGCTTCGGCCTCCGGATCGCCGTCCAGCACGCGCTGCGTGAGCGTGACCCCACCCATATGCGAGGAGCCCACGCCTTCACCGATCACATTGGCGCCGATGGGCTGGCCCACCACTTTCATATACTCCTCGATGGAGTGGTACTGGGCGGGGCCGAAATCCTTCAGGAAACGCTGCATCCCGTCGCGCACATAGGGATAGGTGCCGATGCGGCTCACCGCGGTCACGAAATCATCGGGCAGGATGCTGTCATCCAGCACGATGGTGGCGCCCGCCGCGCGCAGTTCCTCCAGGTTTTTCTTGAAGGCGGTATAGGTCGGCTCTTCCAGCGGCAGGAAACGGTCGGCGATGCGCTTCCGCGCCGCCCATTCGGGCACATTGGCGGGCGTGCCATGGAAGGGCGTCGACGTGCCTTTCATGATGAACACGGGCACGCCGATGCGCTTGCCTTTCAGGGAGCCGGGCTTGAGGTAAGGCAGATACGGGCCCCGCTGCGCATCGGCGGGCGCGGTATTGGAAACCGGATCGAGCGGATCGGGCCCCTGCATCGCCGACAGCGCGATGGCCGCATCGGTCACGGTGCGGGCGATGGGGCCGGTATTGTCCAGCATCCAGTCCAAAGGCGCGATGCCGGCGATGCTGACCAAACCGCGGGTGGGAAACACGCCCACCACCGCGCTGGTGGCAGCGGGCATGCGGATGGAATTGGCGGTGTCTGTGCCGGTGCCCAGCATCGCCATGTTGGCGGTCACCGAGGTCACCGTGCCGCTGGACGAGCCGCCGGGCGAAAAGCGCACGTCATAGGCATTGCCGGTGCGGCCGAAGGAGGATGAGCGGCTGCCGTCGGAATTGGCGAAATCGGGCATGTTGGTGTGGCCGATGATGACGGCGCCCGCCGCCTTCAGCTTGGCCACCACCTGGGCATCGCGAGGCGCGATCAATTCCTTGCCCGGCAAGGTGAAGCCCGCCCAGCCATCGGTGGTCACCTGGCCCTGGATGCTGGTATTGGCCTTGATCACGATGGGCACGCCCCAGAGCGGGCCATGATTGCCCGCGCGGTCCGCATCTTCCGCGGCCGCGCGCCCCAGGGCCTCTTTCGCCATCACCGTTTCCACCGCGCGATAGATGCCGTCATAGCGGGCGATGCGGTCCAAATACCATTGCGTCACCTGAGTCACGGTATATTTGCGCGAGGCATAGAATTGCTGAAGCTGGGGAACCGTCACTTCGATCAGGTCGCGGTCCATCGCCGACGGCTTGGGCTGGGCGATGGCGGCGG
>JAFECO010000401.1 GCA_018242085.1 Pseudomonadota bacterium | reverse complement strand
TATTCCGCCGTCACCCAGCCCTTGCCGGAACCTTTGAGGAAGGGCGGGGCTTTTTCTTCCAGGCTGGCCGTTACCAGCACATGGGTATTGCCGAATTTGACCAGGCAGGAGCCTTCGGCGTGCAGGGCGGCGCCGGGTTCCAGGGTGACGTTGCGGAGGGAATCGTCAGTGCGGTTGGAGAGGCGCATGGGGCCGTATATCTTGAAGAGGGAAACTGGGGCGGTTACCTAGCCGCTTTGCCTAGCGGCGTCCAATCGCGAGGCATTGCGGACGAATATTGTATATTTATCAAAGGCTTACTGTTGGAATCCTTCTCCACCCGCCTGACCTATCCGCCCCTGGGCGAGCGCCCGCGCGAGGTCTTCCGCCATCTGGTGGAAGCCTTTCTGACCTCGGGCGAACCGGTGGGATCGCGCACCCTGTCCCAGCGGTTGCCGCTGACCCTGTCGCCCGCCTCGATCCGCAATGTGATGGCCGATCTGGAAAGCATGGGCCTGCTCTACGCGCCCCATACCAGTGCGGGCCGGGTGCCCACGGAAAAGGGCCTGCGCCTGTTCGTGGATGGGCTCTTGGAAGTGGGCGATCTGGAACCCCAGGAGCGGGGGATCATCGAAGCGCGCATGTCCGGCAGCGGCCAGCGCCTGGAAGATGTCCTCACCCAGGCGACCACGGCCTTGTCGGGCCTGTCGCGTTGCGCCGGACTGGTGGTGACCGCCAAGCAGGAAGCCGCCCTGCTCAAGCATGTGGAATTCGTCCATGTGGGGCCAGGCAAGGCGCTGGTGATCATGGTCAGCGGCGATGGCCAGGTGGAAAACCGCATCATCGACATTCCGCCGGGCCTTCCCGGGTCGGCGCTGGTGGAAGCCTCGAATTACCTGAATGCGCGGCTGACCGGCCGCACCATCGACGCGGCCCGCACGGAAATCCTGGCCGAACTGGAAAGCGAACGGGCGATGCTGGATTCCCTCACCGCCAAAGTGGTGGCGGAAGGGCTGGCGACCATGGCCGGTCCCGGCGGGGCCGACGACAAAGTCCTGATCGTGCGGGGAACCTCGCACCTGCTGGATTCGGTGGAGGCCCAGGCCGATATCGAGCGCATCCGCACCCTGTTCGACGATATCGAACGCAAGGCCGACCTGATCCGGCTGCTGGAACTCGCCAAGGCGGGGGACGGGGTGAGCATTTTCATCGGCTCGGAGAACCGGCTGTTCTCCCTGTCGGGGTCTTCCATCGTGGCCGCGCCCTATGCCAATGCGGCGGGCAAGATCGTGGGCGTGATCGGCGTTCTGGGCCCCACCCGGCTCAATTATGGCCGCATCATTCCCATGGTGGACCATACCGCCAAAGTCATTGGACGGCTGTTGGGATAGCGTTTAAGGAGCTACCGCCCTGTCTCACCAAAGGGCGACAAGGAATATCATGAGCGAAGAAACCGAACAGGAAATGCCCGAAGCCCGGATCGCGGACCAGCCCAGCGATGCCATCGAGGTGCTGAAGGCGGAAGTCGAAAGCCTGCGCGACCAGCGCCTGCGCGCATTGGCGGAGGCGGAGAATATCCGCCGCCGGGCCGAGCGGGAAAAGTCCGAAGCCTCGCAATATGCGGTGACCAAGTTCGCCCGCGACATGCTGGCGATCGCGGATAATTTCTCCCGCGCCCTGGCGGCCTGCCCGCCGGACGTGCGCGCCGCCGCCGATCCGCAAGTGAAAGCCGTGCTGGACGGCGTCGAGGCCACCGACCGGCAATTGCTGGGCACACTCGAACGCCATGGCGTCAAACCCGTGTCCACCGAGGACGGAAAGTTCGATCCCAATCTGCATCAGGCCATCGCCGAAGTGCCGGGCAACGGCAAGCCGCCGGGCAGCATCGTCGATGTGGTGCAGTCGGGCTATATGATCGGCGACCGCCTCTTGCGCCCCGCCATGGTGACGGTGGCGCGAAGGGGCGAGACACCGCCGCCCGTCGACACCAAGGCCTGACGGAAAATGGCGGATCTCAACATCGTCGTTGCCGGCGCGTCGGGACGCATGGGCCGCACCCTGGTGCGCGAGATCGCGCAGGCGCCGGGGTTGATCCTGTCCGGCGCGCTGGAAGCCGAAGGCCATCC
>JAFECO010000400.1 GCA_018242085.1 Pseudomonadota bacterium | reverse complement strand
ACTGGACGGCGTCGCCTTGACGGGATCGATCTTGGCCCGGATGTCGGCGGCGTGTTTGGCCGACAGGATCTTGTCCAGCGGGTTCTTCACAAAAGCGGGATCGCCCAGGCCGAAATTGCGGTCGACATAGGCATGGCGCATCGCCTCGACCATGAAATGAATGCTCTTGGCCGAATGATGGGGCATCTTGTCCATGGGATAGGCGGACAGGATATTGGCGATCTCGCAGATGATCGGCCCGCCCGATGACGGCGGCGGCGCCGAAATGATGCGATAGCCGCGATAGTCGCAGGTGACGGTGGGCGTCTCTTCCGCCGTGAAGTCGGCGAAATCCTTCATGGTGAGAAGCCCGCCCCGCGCCTTGGACGCCGCCACCACGCGGCTCGCGATGTCGCCCTTGTAGAAAACATCCGGCCCCTTGGCCGAAATCTGCTTCAAGGTCTGGGCCAGGTCCTTTTGCACCAGCCGGTCGCCCGGCGCATAGGGCTTGCCGTTCTTCAGGAAGATGGCGCCGACATTGGCGTCCTTCTGGAAATAATCGCTGTTGGCCTGGAAGAAGGCCAGGTCGCCGGACTGGAGCACGAAACCCTGCTCGGCCAACTTGATGGCGGGCGCCATCACCTGGGCGCGCTTCATGGTGCCGTATTCGGCGAGCATCTTTTCCAGGCCCATCACCGTGCCCGGCACCGCGACCGCCTTATAGCCATAGAGGCTGGCCATCGGGATCACATTGCCCTTGGCGTCCAGATACATGTTGGCGCTGGCGGCGGCGGGCGCCTTTTCCCGGAAGTTGATGAAGGTGTCCTTGCCGCTGGCCAGATGAATGGTGGCAAGACCGCCGCCCCCGATATTGCCCGCCGACGGATAAACCACCGCCAGGGCATAGCCGATGGCCACCGCCGCATCGATGGCGTTGCCGCCGTCTTTGAGGATCTGCGCCCCCACCTCGCTGGCGTAATGCTGGGCGCTGACCGCCATGCCGTTCGCCGCTTCGACCGGCGCCTCATTCTTCATCGGCGGCGGGGTGAAATGCGCCCATTGCTGCGCGAAGGCTTGCGACGGCGCCCATACCGACGTCAGCATCGATGTCAGCAAAAACGCGCCAAGACCCGGACGGAAAAAACGCATCGCCACCCCCTGATTTATCGAAAAGAGTAGAGAGGGGGATAGGCGGGCGCAAGCAGCGGAAAGCGGCCCGGAATGCGGGGCAGGCTTACGGAAAAGACAAGACTTGGCCGCCGCCTGCTGCTTAAATCGCCTTCCAACCGGGAGGCCGCCATGCACACGGACGTCAGCGAAATCGCGCCGGGCATCTACCGGCTTTCCACCATGGTGGCGGAAATCGCCCCGCCCCTGGGCTTCACCTTCAATCAATTCCTGGTCGATGCGGAGCAGCCGCTTTTGTTTCACTGCGGCCCCCGCGCCATGTTTCCGCTGGTGTCGGCGGCGGTGGCGCGGGTGATGCCGGTCGCGAGGCTGCGCTGGATCGGCTTCGGCCATGTGGAGTCCGACGAATGCGGATCGATGAATCAATGGCTGGCCGCCGCCCCGGAGGCCCAGGTGGTGCATGGCCAGACCGCCTGCATGGTCTCGCTCAATGATCTGGCGGACCGGCCGCCCCGCGCCCTGGCGCATAACGAGGTGCTGGACCTGGGCGGCAAGCGGGTGCGCTATCTCGATACGCCGCATGTGCCCCATGCCTGGGAATCCGGCGTGATGTTCGAGGAAACCACCGGCACTTTGTTCTGCGGCGATCTTTTCACCCATCTGGGCAATGGCCCCGCCATCACCAGAGACAGCATCCTGGAGCCCGCCATCGCGGCGGAAGAAGCGTTTCAGGCCACGGCGCTCACACCTCAGACCGCGCCCACCTTGCGCATGCTGGCCGGTCTTGCCCCCAAAAAGCTGGCGGTGATGCACGGCTCCAGCTTCGAAGGCGACTGCGCCGGCCAGCTTTTCCGCCTCGCCGATTATTATGAGAAAGCGCATGCCGCGAAATCTGCCTGAGATCGCCATCGCCGCGCTTCTTCTCGTCGCGCCATTGGCCCCGCTGCGCGCCGCCGAGCCGGTGAAGCTGGCTTTTGTCGATACCGGCAATACCGGGCGCAGCGTCACCGCCGAGGC
>JAFECO010000003.1 GCA_018242085.1 Pseudomonadota bacterium | reverse complement strand
CGGGACCCCGGCGAAGTGGTGGAAGACGCGCTTGCTGCCAGGGTGGATGCCATCGGCATTTCCAGCCTGGCGGCTGGGCATCTCACTTTGGTGCCACAGTTGATGGAACAGCTGAAAGCGCGTGGGCGCGGCGATGTCTTGGTGCTGGTGGGCGGCGTTATTCCCGCGCAGGATTACGAAGCCCTGCGGGCCGCTGGCGTGGCGGCGATCTTCGGGCCTGGCACCAATATTCCCGACGCCGCCCGTTCGGTGTTGGGTCTTATCCGGGCCCGCCGGCGGCGGAACACGCCTTGAGCATCACGGCTTGGCGGGCGGCCGGGATTTCGCCTTCTGCATCGCGCTCGCCAGCACCACCACGCCGGTATTGAAATAGACCGCGCCCTTCTTGCCGGTCTGCTGATCGGTGATGTCGATCTTTTCCACCGGTCCCTGGTCGGTGGTGATCACCGTCTTCTTGGTGCCGTTCACCCCGGCCACGGCCAGGACCACGCCTTCCTCATGCATGGTGACGATGCGGAAGGCGGTGGCGGGGCTGTTCCCATCGCCGCTGCTGATCAGGGAATTGAAGAGCCCCTGGGCGATGGCCTCCTCGCGCTGCTCGCCCGCCTTGTCGCCGGCTTGTTCCAGACAGTCGGCGGAGAGCGCATGGGCGTCTGACAAAGTGAAATTGAGCGCGATGGCGGCCTTGAACTTCTCCAGCGCAGTCTTGCAATCCTTGGCCACATAGGCGGCCTGACCGTCCCGCATCAGCGTGTTGGTTTTTTCGCCGAAGGGATCATACTCCGCGATCATGGCATAGGCCTGACGCATCGCGGTGTAATCGGTGCCCGGATCGCCATCCTTGGCGGCGGTGATCAACGCGGCATAGTCCCCCGCCGGATCGGCCAGGACGGGGCCCGCCTGCAGCATCATGACCGTCAAAATCAGCGCCGCAGCTTTTTGCATCGATCAATTCGCTTTGGGAACCTGGCCGTCGATCTTCAAGGAATTGGCCACCACCGACACCAAGCCATAGGGCGTGTCCGCCCAGACCCGGAGCGGCACGACATATTCGCTGCCGCGCGTCGCGCTGGGGTAGGTCACCACCCAGGCATTGATGGTGGGAAATGTCTCATTGGCCTTGATCACTCGCGGCTTGAAACCCGCAAGCTGGTTGTACTTGATCTGGCAAAGCGTGGCGCGGCCGGCGTAAAGGCCGTTGTCCATTTTGATATCGATGTCCTTCACCTTGCGCATCTCGATATTGTAGCGGCGGCGGCCGTCGAAAACCGGCGCGGTGACCGTGCAGGGCGTGCCCGCCGTGCCGGCGCCGGACACGATGAACATCACCGCCGACAAGGGATCGAGGGTCGCCTTCTGGTCTTCCGGCTTCACTTCATAGCCGGTGGTGGAATAGGGCGGATCGGCATAGAGGCGGGGCGGGTTCACGCTGTCATAGGTCAGCGACACTTCCTGTTTCTTGCCGGTGCGGTTGATGTCGAAGGAATCGTAGAGCCCGGGCGACAGCATGTTCGCGCCCATCTTGCCGGAGGAGGTGGCCTGGATCTCCGCCTGCCAGAAGGCGTTGACCACGCCCGACGTTTCCAGGTTGGAGACGGCGTGATAATCGGTGCCGCGCACCGTGGCGTCGATGTCCATTTTGCCCAGGGTGATGCCGCCGGCATAGATGGTCATCGCCATCTGGAATTTGGAGGCGGGGCCGGTCGAATCGGCCCCCACGCCGCCGGCGGCCAAGGCCGGCCCGGCGAGGCCGGAAAGGATGGTTAGACCCGTGAAAATATGACGCAGTTTCATGATTTCTCCAGACCGCCCCAGTTTAAGTCACTGTCCGTTATAATGTTTCCTGCCCGGATGGGGCAAATTGCTTGACCGGGCGGGCCTCATTCCGTATGAGACCCGGCTTCCGGGGCCGGATTTCCGGGTTTTTAAGAGAGACGACTGCCATGGCGCGCCGCTGCGAATTGACCGGTAAAGGCACTTTGGTTGGCAACAATGTCAGCCATGCCAACAACAAGACCAAGCGGATCTACCGTCCCAACCTGCAGACCATCGACCTGGTCAGCGAGGCCCTGGGCAACAGCTACAAGCTCAAGATCGCCATGAACACCCTGCGCTCGGTCGACAAGGTGGGCGGGCTTGACGCCTTCCTGCTCCAGGCCCGCGACAATGTTCTGTCGGCCAAGGCGCTGCGCCTCAAGCGCGCTATCGCACGGAAGGTGGCCAAACAGGCCGCCTGACCAAAAAGAGTCAGGTCGCCAAAGCGGCCTAACGCTTTACGTCAAGATTTCTCGGCAATTGTCTGTTTTCACAGATCGATGCTGTACGTCTGTGATTAACGCTCGGCGCGGCGGCGGGCGTGTTCGTCCCGCGCGCGGTCTTCCTCGAACAGGGAAATGAGCTGGGTGGTCATCGCGCCGCCCAGCTGCTCGGCGTCCACGATGGTGACCGC
Organism: Pseudomonadota bacterium; assembly: GCA_018242085.1. Classification (GTDB taxonomy): domain Bacteria; phylum Pseudomonadota; class Alphaproteobacteria; order Micropepsales; family Micropepsaceae; genus Rhizomicrobium. The sequence continues at coordinate 16,171 of JAFECO010000003.1, read as the reverse complement.
CCGCTTGTAATAGCGGGTCACGTCATGGCCGATGCCGATGGCGGTCAGCTCGATGCTGGAGCGGGTCTCGATATCCTCGATCACCCGGCGCAGATGGCGCTCCAGGTAATTGCCGGCGTTCACCGACAAGGTCGAATCGTCCACCGGCGCGCCGTCCGAGATCACCATCAGGATCTTGCGCTGTTCCGGGCGGGCGATCAGCCGGTTATGGGCCCACATCAGGGCCTCGCCGTCGATATTCTCCTTGAGCAGGCCCTCGCGCATCATCAGGCCCAGATTCTTCTTGGCCCGCCGCCAGGGCTCGTCGGCGCTCTTGTAGACGATGTGGCGCAGATCGTTGAGGCGGCCCGGATTGGCGGGCTTGCCGTCCTGGGTCCATTTCTCCCGCGACTGGCCGCCTTTCCACGCCCTGGTGGTGAAGCCCAGGATTTCGGTCTTGACGGCGCAGCGCTCCAGGGTGCGGCCCAGAATGTCGGCGCACATGGCCGCCACCATGATGGGGCGCCCCCGCATGGAGCCGGAATTGTCCAAAAGCAGGGTCACCACCGTATCCCGGAAATTGGTGTCCTTCTCCCGCTTGAAGGACAAGGGGTACATGGGATCGATGATGATGCGGGGCAGGCGCGACGTATCGAGCAGCCCTTCCTCCAAGTCGAACTCCCAGAGCCGGTTCTGCTGCGCCAGGAGCAGCCGCTGCAGCTTGTTGGCCAGGCGCGACACCACGCCCTGCATCTGGGAGAGCTGCTGGTCGAGAAAGCTGCGCAGCCGCGTCAACTCTTCACTGTCGCAAAGATCGGGCGCCGAAATCTCTTCGTCGAATTGCGGCGTATAGATTTTATAGCCCCAGGCATCGGCTTGCGAGAAAGCCGGCTGGTTGCGGTTGGGCTGCATGCCCTCTTCGGGCTGGTCGGTCTCGGCGAAATCCTCGGTTTGCTCGCCGCTGACTTCGGAGTCCGCGTCCTCGCCTTCCTCGCCGCGCTCTTCGGTGAATTCGGTCTCGCCGGTTTCGCCCTGCTGCTGGCTTTCCTGCTCCTCGGTGCCCTCATTCTCGTTCTGGGCGCTTTCGCCCTCGCTGTCCTCTTCCCCGGACTCCGCACTGTCATCGCCCTGGGTGAGGTCATGGAGGATGGTGCGGGTCAGGCGCGCAAAGGCCCGCTGGTCGCGCATCACCTCCGGCAATTTGGCGAGATCCTTGCCCGCGCGCTCTTCGATGAAAGGCCGCCACAGATCGACCGCGGTCTTCAGGGACGCGGGCGGAGGCTGGCCGGTCATGCGCTCGCGCATCACAAGGCCCATCACTTCGGCGAGGGGCGTATCGTCCCGGCTGGTGGCCCGGCCCATGCCCCTGGCATTCAGCCGCTGTTCCAGCTGCGCCGCCAGGTTCTGCCGCACGCCTTCCATCGCCAGGGCGCCGATCGCTTCGACGCGGGCGGATTCGGCCGCTTCAAAGATCGCACCGCTCTCCGTGCCCGCGGGGCGGAAGCGATTGTGAATCTTTTCGTCGTGATAGGCCTTCTTCAGCGCATAGGCGTCGCCCGTGCCCCGCACGAAGGCCACTTCATTGGCGGCAAGCGAACGGGTGGGCGCGGGCAGGCGGGCCTTAAGACCCTTCAGAGATGGCGGTTCGGAGGAGAAATTGACTTCCAGCTCCGGCTCGCCCGCCAGCGAGCGCACCGCCACCGACACGGCGCGCTTGAAAGGCTCGGAAGGGCTCTCAGGCTTGGCCACGATCCATCACCAAACAGTCACGGCATGCAGAGCCGCGAGATGCGTCACGCAACCAGAACCTTAGCGGCGCTTTCCGGCAATTCCTCGCCAAAGGCGCGCTGATAGAATTCCGCCACGCTGGCACGCTCCAGCTCATCGCATTTGTTGAGGAAGGTGAGCCGGAAAGCGAAACCGATATCGCCGAAGATTTCCGCATTCTGCGCCCATGTCATCACGGTGCGCGGGCTCATCACGGTGGACAGATCGCCATTGATGAAGGCGTTGCGGGTCATGTCGGCGACGCGCACCATCGCGGCGATGTTCTTCTTGCCTTCGGCCGTGTTGTAGGACGGCGATTTGGCCAGCACGATCTCGGCTTCCGCGTCATGGCTGAGATAATTGAGCGTGGTGACGATGCTCCAGCGGTCCATCTGGCCCTGATTGATCTGCTGGGTGCCGTGATAAAGGCCCGTCGTGTCGCCCAGGCCGATCGTGTTGGTGGTGGAGAACAGGCGGAAGGCCGGATGCGGCTTGATCACCTTGTTCTGGTCGAGCAGGGTGAGCTTGCCCTGAACTTCCAGCACGCGCTGGATCACGAACATCACATCCGGGCGGCCCGCGTCATATTCGTCGAACACCAGCGCCACGGGGCGCTGCAGCGCCCAGGGCAAGAGGCCTTCGCGGAATTCCGTGACCTGCTGGCCGTCTTTGAGGACGATTGCGTCTTTGCCGATCAGATCGATGCGGCTGATATGGCTGTCGAGATTGATGCGGATGCAGGGCCAGTTGAGCCGCGCCGCCACCTGCTCGATATGCGTGGATTTGCCGGTGCCGTGATAGCCTTGGACCATCACGCGCCGGTTGAAGGCAAAGCCGGCCAGAATGGCCAGGGTGGTTTCGCGGTCAAAGCGATAGGCCTCGTCGCGCTCCGGCACGTGGTCGCCGGCCTTCTTGAAAGCCGGCACCTGCATCTTGGTCTGGATGCCGAAGACCTTCGCCGCATCGACGATGGTGTCGGGCTGCGCCGCGGGATCGATGCTGGAGTCGGGCGTGTTCATGTCACTGTTCCGGATGGTGTCCATCCGGCATGGACGGCGGGACCGTCAGATCAAGCCGGAAGCGCGCAACACGCCATAGGCCTTGATGACCTGCTTCAGACGCTCTTCAGCGCCCCGGTCGCCGCCGTTCGCGTCGGGATGGAACCGTTTCACAAGTTCCTTATACCGCGCCTTAATCTCGATCAAGGTGGCGTTGTGCGGCAGCTGGAGCGTGTCCATCGACATGACTTGAAGCCGCGTCAATTGCCGCTCCGGCCGGCGCGGCTGGCCGCTATCGTCCTCATCGTCCAATACCGCATGGCCGTCATGAAAATGTGCCGGGCCTTGGCCGGTGCGGGCCCGGGCGGCGCGCTTGCCCATCGGCCAGGTCGGGCGGTGGCCGAACATGGCCTCTTCCCGGAACTTCTCCACGTCGGTGTCGTCCATGCCCTTGAAGAAGTCCCAGGATTCATTGTGGGCGCGGGCATGGGCGGTGCAGAGGAACAGATAATCCGACAGATTTTCGCGCGATTTCGGGACACGGCAATCGCCCGGCTTGGCGCAATTCTTGACGGCACAGGGACGCGCGTCCGCTTTGGAGGCCGCCTTGGGCGTGTCCTTCTTGATGCGGATATCGCTTTTGAAGCGCGGCCGGGCTTGAGTCATGGAGCAATTATGGGGAGCGGCCGTTAAAAAACAAGCAAAGCTATTACTTGACTTTGGAGCTGCGGCGTCGCTTCGTCATATCCATGCAAGTGGCCGACAGGATCCAGGAAAAACTCACCGCCGCTTTTGCTCCGGCCATGCTTGTGGTTCAGGACGAAAGCGCGAACCATGCCGGCCATGCGGGCGCGACCCGCGAGGATGGCAGCCAGGGCGAAACCCATTTCAGCGTGCGCATCGTGGCGGAAACTTTCACGGGCCTTTCGCGCGTCGAGCGCCAGCGGCGGGTCTATGCCGTGCTGGCGGAGGAAATGGCCGGCAAGGTTCATGCGCTTTCGCTGACCGCGCTCAGTCCCGCGGAACTCTGAAACTCATTTCTTTTTCGTCAAGCCGGTATCGCATTCGGGCATTGCGCGCAGCCGGCTTAACAGCGTTGCTTCGGCGGCCGGAGACTTTGCGGCGGAATAGGCTACGCCGCCTCGCGCTCCACCGGGAATGGCCTTTTGCAACGCCGCCTGAAACTGCGCATCGCCATCCGGCCAGAAACCGCTGACGCCGAACCCGGCGCGGGTCAGCCAGGCCCGCGAAGGCGTCCAGCCGACATATTGCGCCTGATAGTTGATATAGGCCTTGCCCGATGTATCGCGCGAGGTGAGGGAATAACAGCTCGTGCCCAGGCCGAGCTGCGGCTCCAGGAGCAACGCGGCATTGGCGCGGCGAACCTGCAGCAGCTGCTTCTCCTGCCGCGCATTGTCTTCATAGAGGCTCGATATTTCCTTTCGGCGCGCCTGGGGCACCATCGCCAGGCGCGAGCTGGCGCTGGCGGTGAAGATCACCAAGGCGCCCGGCTGCACCGTCCGCCGCGCCGCGGCCAGGAACAGATAATTGGCGCATGGGCCCGCGCAGATCCCGTCCACCACCACAGACGATCCAGTGCGGGCGATGTCGGCGGCGATGGCGAGGGCAGGCGCATCCTCGCCGCCGGAGCTTGTGACGCGCACAATGTGCGGCTTGCCATCCGCAAGGGCTGTGTGAAAGCGGCTGGCCATGTCCGCGCTGAGGTGGCCGGACAGCGGGATTTCCCCAGCTCCGGCAGATGTCTGCGCGCAAAGCGGTGCGACCATGCACAAGAGGGCGGCAAAGGCTGCCGGGACTGTCTTCGTCATCGCATCATCCTGCCGGGAAGGCTTCGTCCTTGACAGGCGGGGTTACCTTGAGGGCGGTGATCTGGTTGCGCTGCCGCCTGAGAACTTCGAATTTGTATCCGAAGAAGGCGAAACGCTGGCCGGGATCGGGGATGGTCTGGGCTTCATGGATCACCAATCCCGCGATCGTGGTGGCGGTTTCGTCGGGGAGATTCCAGTCCAGCTCGCGGTTCAGGTCGCGGATCGGCACCGATCCATCGATCAGATAGGACCCGTCAGGGCGCCGGCGCACGTCCGGGCGTTCCTGGACCTGATTTTCGTCAGGCAGCTCGCCGATGATTTCCGCGAGAATATCCTCCAAGGTCACCAGGCCTTGCAGCGCGCCATACTCGTCCACCACCAGGGCGAAATGGGTGCGCTGTTCGCGGAAGGCATCGAGCTGTTCTTCCAAACTGGTGGTGTCGGGCACATACCAGGGGGGCGTCGCCAGTCCCACCACATTGCAGGCCGCCAGATCGCCCTTGTGTTCCACCAGGGCGAATGCCAGATGCTTGGTGTGCAGGACCCCGATGATGTTGTCGGGCTCGCCCCGCCATAACGGAACGCGGGTATGCTGGCTTTCCACCACGGCGGCGACGATGTCGCGAGCGGGCAGATCCGCATCGACCGAAACCATGTGCGTGCGGTGCATCATCACATCGGCCACCGACAATTCGCGCAGGTCCAGAACGCCGCCGATCATGTTGCGATGCTCGCGCTCGACGCTGCCTTCCTGGTGATGCAGCGCCACGGCGCCGCGGATTTCCTCATGGGCCGCTTCGGTGCTTTCCTCCTCGTGTGGGCCCACTCCGAAAAGTGAGAGGACCCTCCAGACCAGCCACTGCACCGCCGCCACGATGGGCGCCAGGACCCTGACCACCTGGCGCAAGGGCGCCGCGACGGTAAGCGCGAAGCGGTCCGTGCGGGCGATGGCAAGCGTTTTGGGCAGGACTTCGACAAAGACCAGGATGGTCACGGTCATCACGCCGGTGGTGACGGCCACGGTGCGGTGGCCGAACTGGGTTTCCAGAAGCTGTGTCGCCAGGGACGATGCCAGGATGTTGATGAAGGTGTTGCCCAGGAGGATGGCGCCGATCATCTTTTCGCGGTCGGCCACCAGCCGGTTGACATTGCGGGCGGCGCGGCTGCCGTCCTTTTCCAGCTGATGCATCCGGCCCCGGCTGACCGCGGTCAGCGCCGTCTCGGAACCGGAAAAGAAGGCGGAAATGACAAGCAGCAGGGCAATGGCGCCCACCGTGGTCAAGAGCATGATCGTGAATCCCGAAAACCGGGGCGAGAATGCCAGTTTTCAGGCGCTCAGAACATCTCTGACGGCGCCCAAGGGAACATCGCTGGTGACGAAAGACCGGCCCAGCCCCTTGAGCAGGATGAACGTCAATTTGCCGTCCTTCACTTTCTTGTCATGACCCATGGCGGCGATCAGGGCGTCGGGCTCCGGGCGGGGGCCTGGAATATCGGAAATCGCCGACGGCAGGCCTGCCGCTTTCAGATGGCGGACAAAGCGTTCCGCATCCTGGCCGGGGCAGAGGCCCAAGCGTACGGAAAGCTGGAATGCCAGTGCCATGCCGATGGCGACGCCTTCGCCGTGAATCAGCCGGTCCGAAAATCCCGTCGCCGCTTCCAGCGCATGGCCGAATGTGTGTCCCAGATTGAGCAAGGCGCGTTCGCCGGTCTCCCGCTCGTCGCGGGCCACAATGGCGGCTTTCATCCGGCAGGAATGGGCCACGGCCTGGATCAGGGCATCGCTGTCGCCACAAAGCGCCTTGACGCCATTCGCCTCCAGCCAATCGAAGAAGGCCGCATCGCCCAGCGCGCCATATTTGACCACTTCGGCATAGCCGGCGAGCAGCTCGCGCCGGGGCAGGGTTGCGAGCAGCGCGGTGTCGGCGATGACGATGCGCGGCTGATGGAACAGGCCGATCAGATTCTTGCCTTGCGGCGCATTGATCGCGGTCTTGCCGCCCACCGAGGAATCCACTTGCGCCAGCAAGGTGGTGGGAATTTGCGCGAACGCCACGCCCCGCTTGAGGATGCCGGCCGCAAAGCCGGTGAGATCGCCGATCACCCCGCCGCCCAGCGCCACGATCAATCCGCCCCTGTCCACGCCGGAGTCCAGCAGGGCGCCGGAGAGCTTTTCCAATCCTGGAAAGCTTTTGGAAGCTTCGCCGGGCGGCATCACCATCGGGCGCGCATCGATGCCCGATTTGCCGCACACATCCAAAAATTGCGCCAGATGGATTTCGCCCACGGTCGCGTCGGTCACCACGGGAACGGGTCCGCGCGCCAGGGGCTTCAGCAGCGCGCCAGCCTCCGCCAGAAGTCCGTGCCCGACATGAATGTCATAGCCGCGTTCGCCAAGACCGACCCGTATCACCTCACTCATGCGTCCTCACACAGGCCTTTTTCCCGAAGGGCGGCCATGATGCGTTCGACCGGGGCACCATGCGGCTCGTCCGCACTCTCCAAGGTCATGTCGGCCGTGGCATAGACCGGTTCGCGGATCGCCAGCAACCGTTCCATGGTGGCGCGCATGTCGCCGTCCTTGAGCAGGGGCCTGGTGTCGCGCTTGCGGACCCTGGACATCAGAAGGCCGATCGGCGCCTTGAGCCAGATGGTGAAAGCCATGCGCGCCATCGCCGCGCGGGTGGTTTCGTCCATGAAGGCGCCCCCGCCCGTGGCAAGGACATGGGGCGGCTCCTCCAACAGCCGGGCGATGACCTTCCGCTCGCCTTCCCGAAAATGGGGCTCGCCGAAGCGCGCGAAGATCTCGGCCACCGTAAGGCCGGCCGCAGCCTCGATTTCATGGTCCGCGTCGCGAAAGGGCACGCCCAGGCGCGCGGCCACACGCCGCCCGATGGAGGTTTTGCCGGCGCCCATCATGCCCACCAGGGCCACGGTGCGGTTGAGTTTCATGGAACCCGCATACACGAAACCGGCAGGGGAGCGAAGTACAAAGCGCGATCCGGAAAAGCGTGCAGCGTTGCCCCCGACGCTGGCGGTTCCGCCACATCGCGCGAAAACAAAGATTTCCAAAAACTGCTAAAGCAGGCGCATGAGTCCGCGAAACGACTTGATCGAAGCCTTTCTGGAGATGATGAGCGCCGAGCGTGGTGCGGGTGCCAACACGCTGGCCGCTTATGCCCGCGATCTTGCCGATTTCTCGGCCTATCCCCAAGGCGGCATTGCCGCCGCCAGCCGGGAGGACATTCGCGGTTATTTGGCCGGGCTGTCAGCGGCCGGCCTGGCGCCGTCGTCGCAGGCCCGCCGCCTGTCGGCGCTCCGGCAATTTTTCGGCTTCCTCTATGCCGAGGATATTCGCAAGGACAATCCCACCGAAGCGGTGGAAGCGCCCCGCACATCGCGGCCGCTGCCGAAAATCCTGTCCGCAAGCGATCTGGAAGCGATGATCGCGGCCGCGGCCAAAGACGGTGACGCGGAAGCCAAGCGCCTGACCTGCATTGTGGAGATGCTCTATGCGGCGGGCTTGCGCGTGTCGGAGCTTGCGGGGCTGCCGCTGGCGGCGGTGAAGAACAAGGACGGCTTCATCCTGGTCAAGGGCAAGGGCGGCAAGGAACGGCTTGCGCCCCTCAATGCGTCGGCTCGCGCCGCCATCGCGGCCTATCTGGATGTGCGCGCCGAATTCCTGCCCAAGTCGCCGCGCCGCGCCCATGCGGAACGCTATCTGTTCTGCTCGCGCGGCGCGGATGGTTTTCTCACCCGCCAGAGGTTTCACCAGATGCTGAAAAGCCTCGCCGCGAAAGCGGGGCTGGACCCGGCCAAAGTTTCTCCGCATGTACTTCGCCACGCCTTCGCCACCCATCTGGTGGAAGGCGGCGCGGATTTGCGTTCGGTGCAGACCTTGCTCGGCCATGCAGACATCGCGACCACCGAGATCTATACCCATGTCGCCAAGGATCACCTCAAGAAGGTGATGCACAAGGCGCATCCGCTGGCCCGCAAATCCAAGTAAAACAGCGTAAAATCGCACCCTTTCCTTTTGGCGGCCGATTATGGCATTTTCCGCCCGTTTCCAACTCAGAGTCCCATGCATTACCTGGATTTCGAACGCCCCATCGCGGAACTGGAAGGCAAGATCGTCGAGCTGAGAAAACTCGCCGAAGACGATCCGACCATGGATATCGATGGCGATGTGGCGCGGCTCACTTCGCGCGCCGAGCAGCTGGTCCGCGACACCTATACCCATTTGACGCCCTGGCAGAAGGTGCTGGTGGCGCGCCATCCGGAGCGTCCGCATTTTCTGGACTATGCCCGCTCGATGTTCGAGGAGATGACTCCGCTGGCCGGCGATCGCTCCTTCGGCGAGGATCAGGCGATCATCGCGGGGCTGGCCCGTTTCCGCGGCCGTCCGGTGGCGTTCCTGGGCCAGGAAAAGGGCAACGACACCAAGACCCGGCTGCAACACAATTTCGGCATGGCGATGCCCGAGGGCTATCGCAAGGCTGTGCGCCTGTTCGAGCTGGCCGACCGTTTCGGCCTGCCGGTTCTGTCCTTTTGCGACACCTCCGGCGCCTATCCGGGCGTGAGCGCCGAGGAGCGGGGGCAGGCGGAAGCCATCGCCCGATCGATCGAGGCGGGGCTGGCGCTGAAGGCGCCTTTCATCGCCACCATCATCGGCGAGGGCATGTCGGGCGGGGCGATCGCCATCGCCGCCGCCAACCGGGTCTATATGCTGGAGCATGCGATCTATTCGGTGATCTCGCCGGAAGGCGCGTCTTCGATCCTGTGGCGGTCCGCCGACAAGGCCCAGGATGCCGCCACCGCGCTCAAGATCACGGCGCAGGACCTGCTGCAGCTGAAGCTGATCGATGCGGTAATCGGCGAACCCGAAGGCGGGGCGCAGCGCGCGCCCATCGAAGCCATTGAGAGCGTCGCGGACCAGATCGCGCGCGGCCTCAGCGAATTGGACGGCCAAAGCGGCGAGCAGCTGGTCCGGGCGCGGCGGGAGAAGTTTCTCGCCATGGGCCGCAGCCTCTGAAAGAAAAAGGCCCGTGCCAAGCGCGGGCCTTTTTAGCCTGTATCCGCTGCCCTCGGCTTAAGCCTCGGGCGTTCGGCCATTTGGATTGATCCACCGGATCAATCCATCGCTGCGCCGAAGCGCAGCGATCATGACCTCACTTGGCGAGAGCGATGCTCAGCGACGACACCCAGCCCTGATTGCCGAGCTCGTCCTTCACTTCCCACCACACGCCTTCCTTGTTGCCGGTGGGATAGAGCATCATGCCGGCATCGAGCGGCCGCACCACCTTGGACTTGTCGGAAGCGCTGGCATACATGCGCCCGGCGCGGGCCATGCTGACCGCCTGGACCGGAGCCTCGGCGGAGGCGTTGCCCGACAGCCCGCCCATGTCGCCGACCAGCCTGGTGTAGGCGTCGATATAGGCGAGGACCACGACCTGGCCGATGGCGGTGTTCTGATAGTTGGAGATGCCGGCGCCGCCGAAACCGCCCCAGCCGCCCCAGCCGCCGCCGAAGCCCAGGCCCACATCGGTCTTGGAACCATGGCCTTCAGCCATGGCCTGCTGCTCGGAGGTGCGCACGTTGGTGATGGTGAGGACCACGTCGGCGGTCTTGGACGAGATATTGATGTTGGAAACCAGCGCACCCACGCCGCCGCCGATGAAGCCGCCAAGGATGCCGCCGATATTGGTACCGCTGGCATTGCCGTTCTTGGTCACGATGTCCGGCACCAGAATGTAATCGGCCGCCCGGACCTGCCCCATGCCGATATTGGAGCCCTGCTGCAAAGCGCCGCCGCTGGCCAATGCCCGTTCCTGTTGCGCCAGCTCGAAGCCTTTGCCGCGGTCCACCAGGGTGAAGCAGCCAGACTTCATCACGAAGACTTTCAGCAACGCTTCCGGCGATTCCAGGCCGAGACCATCCCACCAGCGATTCTGCGGCTCGCGCACCGCCAAGGTGCCGAGCTTGTGAGTGCAGTTCGGAATCTCCGCCTGCTTCTGGGCGGTTTTTTCGCCAATGGAGGCGGCCTCCGCTGGAAGGGCGAACGACAATGCAAACACTGCTCCTACGGCCGCGGTTATCCCGACGCGCATGGCACACCTCATTTTGAAAAATTCTCCCCGAGCCGCGGACAAAATCCGCACCGGCATCATGCTAGCTTACTATGAAAATTCTGCAATGTCTTGCGGCGCGGCATGGCACAAATTTAGCGCTCGCAGCATGCCGAATCGCCGGAGTGCAGCGGCAATTTTCGTGCTGGCCTTACCACCAGCCCTGACTTTGAACCCGCCATGGGCGTCCTGGCGACAGCGTCAGGACGCCCGTGACGCCAGCGCTGGCTTAAGCCAACTACCACCAGCCTCGAACCTTGAACCCGCGATGGGCGTCCTAGCGGCAGCATCAGGACGCGCATCGCGCCAGCACTGCTTTAAGGCGACTACCACCAACCTCTGACCTTGAACCACACGATCGGGACCACGGTCGAAAGCAGGATCAGGAACAGGCCCCATTCATAGCCCCAGGCCCAGCTCAATTCCGGCATGTCATGGAAATTCATCCCATACATGCTGGCGATGAAGGTGGGCGGAATGCCCACCACCGAAGCGATGGTGAGAACCTTGAACAGGTCGTTCTGCTCGGTGTTGATGAAGCCCAGCGCCGCATCCAGCAGGAACTGGAGCTTGTCGGTGAGATGGACTTCATAGTCGTTGAGCGACTGCACGTCGCTTCCGGCCATTTTGAGCCTGGCCTTGACCGGGCTTTCAAGCCAGTTGTCGCCATGCTCCGTCACGAACGGCACTGCCCGCTGCATGACCAGCAGCGTGTCGCGGATATGGGACAGCCGCTCGCCCATGTCACCGATCTCGATCAGGGTGTCGCGCAGCATGCGGTTCACCCGCTTGACGTTGTGCTGCTGCTTGGCCTGCATGTCTTTGTGGAAAATGCGGTTGGAGATGGCGAGCGCTTCGGCCCTGAGCTCCTCCAGCCGGTCGGCGCCGTAATCCACCAAGGCCTCGATGATGACAAGAAAAATGTCTGGCGCCGTGCGGGGCCGCCGCTCGACGCGCTTGATGATGCCGGGAAATGTATGCAGATGCGCGAAGCGGACGGTGACCAGAAGATCCTTGGTCAGCACGAAGCCCAGCGGCGATGTGATGTCCTCGCCATTTTCGTCATGGGGCGTGACCGGCACCGAAATGGTGAAGATATCGTCTTCATATTGAAGCCGGCTGGAGAATTCGATTTCCTCCAACTGCGCGCGGGGAGGGATCTCCAGGCCATATTCCTGGCAGGCCTGGGCCAGCTCCTCATCGGTGGGTTCGCAAAGGTCCACCCAGACGGTCTCGCCGCCGGATTTGTGCACGGTCAGCACGGCTGAAACTCCCCGCTTCGATGCACATAACGCGCGAGTCCGCCTTAAAGTGCAACCGCACCGAAGGAAGACGGTCCGCTCAGGTCAATGAGCCGTGGCAATGCTTGTACTTGCGGCCAGACCCGCAGGGGCAGGGCGCGTTGCGCTGGACCTTGGACCAGGTTTCCGGATTGTTGGGATCGACCGGTCCCGCCGGATCGCGCTGGAACTGGGCGGTCACCGCCATCTCATCCTCGCCGGTCAACGGATCGATATGGCTTGCCTGCATCTGGGGCAGGGGACGCGGCGCCAATTCCGGCGGCGGCTCGCCGGTCTGGATCTGCACATGCATCAGCTGGGTGACCACATCAGTGTGCAACTTGGAAAGAAGCGCCTCGAAGAGTTCGAAGGCTTCGCTCTTGTATTCGTTGAGCGGATCGCGCTGGCCATAGCCGCGCAGGCCCACATATTGCCGCAAGTGATCCAGGTTGATGATGTGTTCGCGCCAATTGGTGTCCAGCGTCTGGAGCAGAATCGCTTTTTCGACATAGCGGGTGACTTCGATGCCGAAATTGGCGGCGCGTTCGGCGCTGCGCGCCTCCACCGATTTGAGAATGCGCTCGCGCACTTCCTCCTCGGCGATGCCTTCTTCCTTGGTCCAGTCCAGCACCGGCAGTTCGACGCCGAAAATCTTCGCGACTTCGTCGTGCAGCCCCGCCGCGTCCCATTGCTCGGCATAGGCCTTTTCCGGAATGTGCCGGGCGACCAGAGTTTCCACCACGTCTTCGCGGAAATCGGCGATCTGATCGGAGACATCGTCCGAATTCATGATCTCCTTGCGCTGGTCGAAGATCACTTTGCGCTGGTCGTTCAGCACATCGTCATATTTCAGGATGTTCTTGCGGATCTCGAAGTTGCGCGCTTCGACCTTCTGCTGCGCTTTTTCCAGGGCCTTGTTCACCCAAGGATGGGTGATGGCCTCGCCGGGCTCCAGGCCGAGGCGGGTGAGGATCGTGTCCATCCGCTCGGACCCGAAGATGCGCATCAAATCGTCCTGGAGGGAGAGGAAGAATTTCGAGGCGCCGGGGTCGCCCTGGCGGCCGGACCGGCCGCGCAGCTGGTTGTCGATGCGCCGGCTTTCATGGCGTTCGGTGCCGATCACATAAAGGCCGCCCGCGGCCAGGGCTTTCTGCTTGTTGGCGGCGACTTCCTCGCGGATCGCCTGGATCTTGGCGTCGCGCTCGGCCGGATCGGTCACCGAAGCCAGTTCGTGGCTGATGCGCATGTCCGCATTGCCGCCCAGCTGAATGTCGGTGCCGCGGCCCGCCATGTTGGTCGCGATGGTGACCGCGCCCGGCACGCCGGCCTGGGCCACGATGAAGGCTTCCTGTTCGTGATAGCGCGCATTCAGCACATTGTGCGGGATCTTGCGCTTCTTCATCAGTTCGGAAAGCTGTTCCGATTTCTCGATTGAGGTCGTGCCCACCAGGGTCGGCTGGCCTTTTTCGCGGCAGACTTCGACCAGCTTGACGATGGCGTCGTTCTTCTCGTCGGCGGTGCGATAGACCTCGTCGTCGTAATCCTTGCGGGCCACCGGAACATTGGTGGGAATGTCGCGGACATCGAGCTTGTAGATGTCCATGAACTCCGCCGCTTCGGTCATGGCGGTGCCGGTCATGCCCGCCAGCTTGTCATAGAGGCGGAAATAATTCTGGAAGGTGATCGAGGCCAGGGTGACGTTTTCCGGCTGAACCTTGACCTGTTCCTTGGCTTCCAGCGCCTGGTGCAGGCCTTCGGAATAGCGCCGGCCTTCCATCATGCGGCCGGTGAATTCGTCGATGATGATCACCTGATCATTCTTGACGATATAATCGCGGTCGCGCTGGAACAGCTTGTGCGCCTTCAGCGCCTGATTGACGTGGTGGACCACCGAGATGTTTTCGGTGTCGTAGAGATCGCCGTGATCGAGCAATCCCGCGCCCTTCAGAAGCTGGACCATATGCTCGGCGCCGCCTTCGGTCAGCGTCACCTGCTTGGATTTCTCGTCCAGGTCGTAATCGCCTGCGGCCAGACTCGGTATCAGCGTGTCCACCGCCCGGTACATTTCCGTGAGGTCTTCGGTCGGACCTGAAATGATCAGGGGGGTACGCGCTTCGTCGATCAGGATGGAGTCGACTTCGTCCACGATCGCATAGGCATGGCCGCGCTGGGTCATCGCGTTCAGCGCGTATTTCATGTTGTCGCGCAGATAGTCGAAGCCGAATTCGTTGTTGGTGCCGTAGGTGATATCGGCGGCATAGGCTTCGCGCCGCTCCTCGTCGGTAAGGCCATGGACGATGCAGCCGACGGAAAGGCCCAGGAAGCGGTAGATCTGGCCCATCCAGTCGCTGTCGCGCTTGGCCAGATAATCGTTGACCGTCACCACATGCACGCCATTGCCGGTGAGGGCGTTCAGATAGGTGGCGAGGGTGGCGACCAGGGTCTTGCCTTCACCGGTCCGCATTTCGGAAATGTGACCGTCATGCAGGATCATGCCGCCGATCAGCTGCACGTCGAAATGCCGCTGGCCCAGGGTGCGTTTGGCCGCTTCGCGGACCACCGCAAAGGCTTCCGGCAACAGATCGTCCAGGGTCTCATCCCCGGCCAGCCTCTCGCGGAAGGCGGGGGTCATGGCGCGAAGCTCGTCATCGCTCATCGCCTGGAACCGGGGTTCCAGGGCGTTGATCTTGGCGACAACCGCCCATAAGGGCTTGATTTTGCGTTCGTTGGCGGAGCCGAAGAACTGTTTGGCGAGCGCGCTGATGCCCAGCATGAAAATCCTCTGTCGGGCCGGCTTTAAGGGCGTGACCGCCATTTCCGCGTGGTGCGGCCGCGCGGGAGACATAAGAACGGCCTATCCCATTGTCAAATTTGACCTAAGGCGGCCTTCCGGAGGGCGCAGGGTCTTGTCAAACCGGCCGATTTCCACACTATCCCCCGCCGACGGCCGAGAGCTATGGCCATTTCCGGGGGATCGTGCATGGCAAAGGGCAAAAAGGCGCCGGTGAAAAAGGCTGCCGCTCCCAAAATATCGCACCCGGTTTCGCCCCTGGCGCCCAAAAGCTTCGCCCATCTGCCGCCGCTGGCGGGGGTGAGGCTGGCGACCGGCGAGGCGGGAATCAAATACCGCAACCGCACGGATGTGCTGCTGGCGATTCTGGCGCCCGGAACCGAAGCGGCCGGCGTCTTCACCCGATCCAAAACCGCCTCGGCGCCCGTGGAATGGTGTCGCGCCCAATTGAAGCGGGGCCAGGCCCGTGCGCTTGTGGTCAATAGCGGCAATGCCAATGCCTTCACCGGCCAGGCAGGGATGACAGGCGCCCGCGCCGTGGCCGAAGCCGCCGGTGCGGTGATCGGCTGCAAGGCGTCGGAAGTTTTTCTGGCTTCGACCGGCGTGATCGGCGAACCGCTGCCCGCCGAAAAGATTACAAGAATTTTGGGACGCGTGGCGGAAGACGCATCCGCGTCCGGCTGGCGTCCGGCGGCGGAAGCCATCATGACCACCGACACTTATCCCAAGCTCGCCACCACCACGGCCAACATCGATGGCGTGAAGGTGACCTTGAACGGCATCGCCAAAGGCTCCGGCATGATCGCGCCCGACATGGCGACCATGCTGGCCTTTGTCTTCACGGACGCGGCGCTCCCCGCGCAAGTGCTGCAGGACTGCCTGAATGCCGGCGTGGGGCCGTCCTTCAATTCCATCACCGTCGATTCCGATACCTCGACCAGCGACACCTTGCTGCTTTTCGCCACCGGCAAGGGCGCCAAGCATGGCGCGGTGACGAAAGCTTCGGACAAGCGGCTGGCCGGCTTCCGCAAAAGTCTGGATGCGCTGCTGCTCGACTTGGCGCTTGCAGTGGTCAAGGACGGCGAGGGGGCCGAAAAGCTGATCCGCGTGGATGTCGCGGGCGCCGAGAGCGGCGAGGCGGCGAGGCGCGTGGCACTGGCCATCGCCAACTCGCCTCTGGTCAAGACGGCCATCGCCGGCAACGACGCCAATTGGGGCCGGGTGGTGATGGCGGTGGGCAAGGCGGGCGAAGCGGCGGATCGCGACAAGCTGAAGATTTCCTTCGGCGGCCATGTCGTCGCCGAAAAAGGCATGCGCGCGGCGAAATACGATGAGGCGGTTGCGACCAAGGCGGTATCGGGCCGCGAGGTTCAGATTGCCGTCGATCTGGGCCTCGGCA
>JAFECO010000039.1 GCA_018242085.1 Pseudomonadota bacterium | reverse complement strand
CGGGCAGCAGATATTGCGGAATATCGGCCAGCCGCTCATGCACCAGCACCGTGGCGCGGCCGACCCGCGCCTGGGGCGGCAGGGAGGCCGAGAGCCTCTGCGCCAGGCGGTTGCCTTCCTCGCTCATGGGACGGGTGATCTCGTCGCCGGGGCGCAAATCCGCGAACTGCCACAGATGCGGCGAATTCATCGAGCGCATCACCGCGCCGCGCGCGTCCGGCGGAATGGCGATCAAGGTGGCGGCAACGGCGGCGGCCCGGTCCAGCACCCGCTCGTTGAGCGCGGTCTCCTTCTGGCGTTCGTTGCCCAGCTCGAACCACCAGGCGACGGCGAAGTTGGAAATGACCACGGCGGCGGCCGTCACCGCGATCATCTGCACCGCCAGAGTGCGGGGCCAGATCTTCATTTTTGTGCTCACGCCGCTTCCGGCTCCATCGCGAAAATGTAGCCGCCTCCCCAAACCGTCTTAATATAGCGCGGATTTTTGGGGTCCGGTTCGATTTTCTTGCGCAGCCGGCTGACATGGTTATCGATCGAGCGGTCGAACAGATCGGCATCCCGGCCCTTGGTGAGGTCGAGCAGCTGGTTGCGGGTGAGCGCAATCTTGGGCCGCTCCAAAAGCGCCGTCAGCAACCGGAATTCCCCCGACGACAGGGGCAGGGCCATCCCGTCCGGGCCGATCAATTCGCGCTGGCCGGTATCCAAGGTCCATTCGCCGAACCGGATGCGCTCGGCGCCGGGCGGCTTCTGGCGGGGCGGCAAGGCCTGGGTGCGCCGAAGGACGGCGGTCACGCGCGCGATCAATTCGCGGGGCGAGAAGGGCTTGGCGATGTAATCGTCGGCGCCCATCTCCAGCCCGATGATGCGGTCCACTTCCTCGCCGCGCGCGGTGAGAAGGATCACCGGAATCTGCGAGGTCTCGCGGATGGAACGGCACAGGCTGAGGCCGTCCTCGCCGGGCATCATGATGTCGAGCACGAGAAGATCGATCGCGGCCCCCTTCAGAACCTTGCGGGCGGCCGCGGAATCCGGCGCGGTGGTGGCGCGATAGCCATGCTCGCGCAGATACCGCGCCAAAGGTTCGCGGATATCGCGAGCATCCTCGACCAGGAGGATGTGTGGTTTGGTTTCGTCTTTGCCCATAGACCGCAATTTTGTCGTCACCGCCTGTCCTCATGCAAACAAGCTTTTGTCGCAAACCCTGTCAGGTCCGAAGAGTCTGGGTCATTTGCGCCAAAATCGAAAGAGCTATTTCGGCCGGGCTGCGCGCGCCGATGGCAAGCCCGACCGGCCCGCGAATGCGGGCCAAAGCTGGCCCATCGAACCCGCGGTCCGAAAGCCGCTCCAGGCGGGCCGCATGCGTTTTTTTCGACCCCAAGGCGCCGATATAAAAGGCGGGAGAGGCGAGGGCCGCTTCCAGCGCCGGGTCGTCGATCTTGGGGTCATGCGCCAACACCACCAGCGCGGAGCGGCTGCCCAGGGGCGATTTGCCGAGGATCTCGTCGGGCCAGCCCTGGTCCAGCGCCACGCCTGGAAAACGCGCCGGAGTGGCAAAGGCGGCGCGAGGATCGATCACCCGCACCCCGTACCCCGCCAGCCGGGCCATCTGGGCCAGCGGCTGGGCGATATGAACCGCGCCGACCAGGACCAGTTCCAGCGGCGGGTTGTGCACCTCCAGAAACCAGGTCCGGCCGTCGATCTCGATCTCGCTGCTGACATCGGTGCGGGCGGCCGCGCGCGCGGCGAGCCCAAGGGGCGTTTCATCCGAAAAAGGATCGATCAGTTTTTCTTCGCCGGTTCCGCGATCCAGCGCGCGTATCATGGGGCGGGCGGCTGATCGCGTCAGCGCGTCAAGAATGGCGCGCTTCATTCTTCGACCGGCTCGACGAAAATGCGGATGCGGCCGCCGCACGCCAATCCGACGTTCCAGGCTTGCGCATCCGTGACCCCGAACTCCAATTCGCGATTTTTGGAATCGGCGATGGTGGAGAGCGCCGCTTCGATCACGGCGCCTTCGACGCAGCCGCCCGAAACCGAGCCGAGAAAAGCGCCGTCATCGCGAACCACGATCTGGCTTCCAGCCGGGCGCGGCGCCGATCCCCAGGTCTGGATCACGGTGGCCAGCGCCACCTTTCGCCCTTCGGCGAGCCATGCGGCTGCGGTTTGAAGTTCCTCATTCATGCGCGAAGTTTCCGCCGCACCATGTCAAAGCACAAGGGCTGGCAGAAAGACGCATTGCATATGAGCTTTCGGATCCGCGACGCGGCATGGCGGCGATACAACTTAAGCGTTTCTCGGCGCGGCAAATATTTCGTGGACGCCACGCGAATTAAGTTGTCAACTCGATTGTTTATGACAGGGTTCAAACAAGATTGAGAATAATTGGAGAGCTCGTGGAGAACGGCGTAAAACCGTCCTCATCCGATACGCGAATGCCGGCCGCGCAGGAAATCCCTTCCCGCATCCAGGGGCGGGTGAAATGGTTCGATTTCACCAAAGGCTATGGCTTCATCACGCGCGGCGATGGCGGAGGCGACATCCTTCTGCATCAGGCTTGCGTGCGCCAATCGGGCTTCAAGATAGTTCAGGAAGGCGCCACCGTGGTGTGCGAGGCGATCTTGGGACCGCGCGGACTTCAGGCAAGCCTGCTGATCTCGCTCGATAACTCCACCGCCCATCCGCTGCCGCCGGCCGACCCGGCGCCCCGCCATCTCGTCGAGCCGCACGGCCCCTGGCAGGCGGGCACGGTCAAATGGTTCAATCGGGCCAAAGGGTACGGTTTTCTTTCGCGCGGGTCCGGCACCGTCGATATTTTCATTCATATGGAAGTCCTTCGGCAATACGGGATCGCGGAGCTGCGCCAAGGCCAGAAAATCCGGTTTCGCGCCGGTCTGGGTCCCAAGGGCGAACTGGCCGCGGAATTGGAGCTGGACGATTAATTCCACGCCGATTGATTTTCGCCGGTCCCGCTTCTAAGCAAGGTCCGGATCTTTCGGGAAACCGCCGATGCGCGCTCCGTTTTATGCCGTGTTTGCCATTCTGGCGCTGTTTTCTTCCGCCGCCGCCTACGCCTTGCCGGTGGAGACCATCACCATCGATACCAAAGCCGGGCCGCACAGTTTCTCGATGGAAGTGGCGTCCGACGATGAGAGCCGGGAAAAAGGCCTGATGTTCCGCAAGGAGATGGCTCCGGACGCGGGCATGTTGTTTGATTTTCACACGCCTCAGCTGGTCAGCTTCTGGATGGAAAACACCATTCTGCCCCTGGACATGCTGTTCGTTCGCGCGGACGGCACCATTGCCCGCATCAAGGCGAACGCCACGCCTTATTCGCGGGAAAATATTCCCTCCGGCGAGCCGGTCCAGCTGGTGATCGAGTTGAATGCCGGCCGTGCCGCGGCTTTAGGGATCACCGAGGGGGGCAAGGTCCATGCCCCCGAACTGGCGAAAAAGCCTCACTGATAGACCCGGCGGCCTGGTGCTAATGCGACCAGGGCTGCTTGCGGTCGAAGCGGAAATTGTCGGAATAGGATTTGGGCCGCGGCACCGGCACATGGGGTTCATAGACCTGATAGGCGATGCCGTGCTTTTGCGCATAGGCGACGGCTTCTTCCTGTGTGTCGAATTCCAGCGCCAGTTGCTGGCGCATGTCGTTGGAACTGGTCCAGCCCATCAAGGGATCGGGAACCCGCGCCGTTTCCGGTTCATATTCCAATAGCCATAATTTGGTCCGGGCTTTTCCCGACTGCATGACATTCTTGGCCGGTTTGTAGATGCGCGCGCGCATATTCATCTTCCTCAACTACTCGCAGGTCTTGGCCCTATACCACAATTCATTCCGCCAAGGCGGCCCGTTTTCCTTTTTGCCCATGAGGCTGGGATGGTCGGAGCGGTGTGATTCGAACACACGACCCTCTGCTCCCAAAGCAGATGCGCTACCAGGCTGCGCTACGCTCCGGCATTCACGAAAATTGGTCCGGTTCCTTACACGCATAGGCCCCCGGCGGGCAACCGAGCTCCAAATCGTCCTTGCCGCCGGTCGGGCAACGCGCGGAAACCAGCGGCATTCGCCCAGGGCGTCGCGCGGGGTGGCTGGCCGGACGGTGATGGGATAACCTGGCTCCGGGTGGGGCTATGTTTCAGAAGCTGCTGTTTCTGACCATCAGGGACGTCGGGTGGCCCGCAAAATTGGCTTTTGCCGTTTGCGGCGTGATGGTCTCGGTGATGCTGCGCGCGATCACGCATTTGGTGGCGCCCGGCGTGTCGCCATATGCCTTCATCTATCCGGCGGCGTTGCTCAGCACGCTGTTGGGGGGATGGCAGCCGGGACTGCTGGCGCTGATCGTTTCCGAGACACTGGGGTGGCTGGTGGTGGTTCCTCAGGCCGGGATGGCCGGGCTGCCCATGCGATACCAGCTGTCGGCCGCGGTGATCGCGGCGTTGACGGGCCTCAGCATTATCGCGCTGGCGCACGCGTTTCGTTTGGCGGTGCGCTTCGGGTTTACCGAGCGCGGGGAAAAGCTGGCCGAACGCGAGATGCTGTTCCGGGAGCTGCAGCACCGCGTGGCCAATGATTTCGCGTTGACGACCGCCTTGCTTAAGCACGAGGCAAGGCAAAGCCTCGAATTGCCGGTGCGCGAAGCGCTGGACGAAGCGGCACAGCGCATCAATTCCTTTGCCCGCATTCATCGCCAGATTTACCTGCAATCGGACGTCATTTCCGTGAATCTGACGGAATATATCGAGGACCTGTGCGGAAGCTTGCGGCTGGTGCTTCCGCAGAACGTCAAACTGTCCTGCGATCTGCCGCCGCTTTTGTCGCAAAGGGACATCGCGCTCGCGCTGGGCCTCTTGATGAATGAACTGGTCACCAATGCCCTGAAGCATGCGTTTCCGGACGGATCCGGCGGCCATGTGACCGTGCGTGTCCGCCAATCGGCGAATGGATGGGAATTCTCGGTAAAGGACGATGGGGCCGGGATCGGCCAGATCATACCGGGGCTGGGCACAAGCCTGATCGACCAATTCGCGCGGCAGGCCGGCGGCCAGCTGTCCCAAGAGCATGGCAACGGCACCTGCATCCGATTGCTGTTGCCTCCCGGCGCGCTCAGGCCAGCCTCGCTCATGCGGGATGACTGAATGGCGGAGAAGCGCGAGGATTGGGGCTGGCGAACCCGGCAGGACTTGAACCTGCGACCGCCGGATTAGAAATCCGATGCTCTATCCAGCTGAGCTACGGGTTCGCACCGGCCCGTCATACACTGCGCCGGTTACCGATTGAGCGAAAAAACACCCGCCTGCACAGGCTTGCGGGGATGTCGTTCGGAATTTGTATAAAATATATAATTATATCAAACCGTTATTACAAAGTCCGATGCTGGTGCTTTAAGGTGGTTGAGGCTATTCGGCGGCCTTTTCCGCCTCCGGCTTCGCCGCCCGGCGCGCGAAGAGCAGGATATGATGGATGGTTTCCTTCAGCCCCGTGGTCACGACATCGGATTCGGTGGCTTCGATACTATCCAGATAGCGCGAATGATCGTCGCCCAGGCCCCAGAACACGGCCATCACCGGCACGCCCGGCGCGTGCTTGTGCAGCCGGCGCACCTGATAGCGGGCATTCTTGTAGGTGCCAGGCTCCAGATAGGAGACGCACACCACCTGGACGCCCGCCATGTCGAGAGAATCGATCTGCGATGCTGACGCCTGGTCGGACGATACGACTTGAGCACCCATGCCGTATTTTTCCAGCATGTCGACCAGGAGCAGGGCCGCCGCTTCGTCCAGGGGCCCACGCCCGGCGATGCAAAGCACGGGCTTGCCGTCCCGCCATGGCGGCGGCAATTCCATCCGTTTGATGCTGCCGTCATTATGGTCCGAAAGATTGGCGATGATGCCTTGAATCGCATCGCGGATGCGGGCCTGGCGCGGGGCATCCAGCACGCCGCGATTGACGTCGGCCTGGGCCAGCATCAGGGCGCGGGCCACCACTTCATCGTAATAGGACGCCAGGGTGCTGTTGCGGAGAAATTCCTCCGCATCCTCGGTGGCGTCGTCCGGATCTTCCGCCAGCATGCGCAGATAGAGGCTTTCCTCGGTTTTCAGCGCCGGGGTATCGCCCAGCATGACCTCCAGGAATTCCAGGCTCTCGATATGCCGCCCCAGCACCACGAAACACATGGTGAGCGGGGTCGACAGCAGAAGGCCCACCGGCCCCCACAGCCAGGTCCAGAACACCGCCGCCACCACCACGGCGACGGCGGACAGGCCCATGCTGCGGCCATAGACGAACGGCTCCACCACTTGGCCGATCACCGCTTCCACGCCGCCGAACAAGGTCATCACCGAAAACAGCATCGACCAGCCGGGATCGACCGCCAGCGCGAGGGTGGCGGGAAAAAGAAACGCGATGGGAACGCCGACATAGGGGACGAAGCGGAACAGCATGCCGATCAAGGCCCACAATCCCGCATTGGGGATGCCGATCAGCCAGAGCCCGATCCCGATGGTGGCGCCGAAGCTGGCATTGATGATGGTCTGGAGCGCCAGATAGCGCGACAGCCGCGAGGCCGCTTCATCCAGCGCCGTCGAAGTGCGCTGCATGTCGCCCGATCCGGCCAGGCGCACGAAACGGTCCCGGAGATCGTCTTTCTGCAGCATGATGAAGCCGACAAACACCAGCACCAGCGCCATGGTGGCCAAAGGCTCCAGGAGCGGTCCCAAAATGGTCTGCGCCACTTCCCAGGGCGCGACCGATTGGCGGCGTATCTCCACCGGCACGGGCTTTTCGTCCGGCAGCGCGCCGGCGGACAGCTGGTTCTGCTGCTCCCTGGAGCCGGTGATCTGTTCGGCAAGCGCCTCGATGGTCTCGTTGAGGCGCGCGATGGTCCCATGGCCGGTCGACAGCCGCACGGACTGGATTTTGTGACCGATATTGGTCTGATAACGGGGCAGGTCGGCGGCAAGGCCGGCGAATTGCGATCCCACAAAGGCGCCGATCGCGGACAGGATCACCAGCGCCAAGGTCAGGCTGAGAAGCACCGAGGGGATATGGCCCAGCCTGAGATGCCGCAAGAGGCTGACCAGCGGGGCGATGGCGAATGACATCAGGACCGCCAGCGCCAAGGGCATCAGCACCGGGCGGCCGAAATAAAGCCCGCACACCACCACGGCCGCGATCACGGCCATCATGAATTTGGGAGTCAGGCTGTTGGTCGCGGTACCGCGGGGTGGCATGTCAGCTCGGCGATGCTCCAGAACCGCAACGGCGCGGCGCACCCACTATAGCGTATGAAAGCGGGGATCGTTCAGGGCAATCCTGTCGATCAAATCGTCAGGCCAGCTGGCGGAAGAAGCAGGTCGGCGCCCCGGTATGGCAGGCTGGGCCCAGCTGGTCGACTTTCAGCAGCACCACATCGCCATCGCAATCCACCCGCGCCTCGACCAGCCGCTGGGTATGGCCGCTGGTTTCGCCCTTGCGCCAGACCTTCTGGCGGGAGCGCGACCAATAGGTGACTTCCTTGGTGGCAAGGGTAGCCGCCAGGGTCTCGCGATTCATCCAGGCCATCATCAGGACCTGGCCGGTGGCGGCCGATTGGGCGATGGCGGGCACCAGTCCCCGCTCGTCGAACGAGACGGCATCCAGAAACGCCGATTGGGTCAGAGTGTCAGTCACTTGGTGTCCTATTTGGTACCGTTCAGGCGCAGGAAGCCCTGTTCCAGATCGGCAATCAGATCGCCCGCATCTTCCAGCCCGGCATGGATGCGCACCACCGGTCCCTTGGCCTCGAAGGACCCGGCGGTGCGGTGGATATGGCTGGGAAGGATTAGGCTTTCAAACCCGCCCCAGGAATAGCCGATGCCGAAATGGCGCATCCCATCGATGAAAGCGGCCAAAGCCGTGTCGGAAACCGGCTTCAGCTCGAAACCGAACAAGCCGCAGGCGCCCTTGAAGTCGCGCTTCCAGATGGCGTGGCCCGGATCGTCGGGGCGGGCGGGATAGAGAATGCGCGTCACTTCGGTGCGTCCCGCCAGCCAGCCGGTCAGGGCGAGCGCCGTTTCCTGGTGACGCTTCAGGCGCACCGCCAGGGTCCGAAGCCCGCGCAGCGCCAGAAAGCAATCATCGCCGCTGGCGTTCAGGCCCATATTGCCATGAGTTTCCTTCAGCCGCGCGGCATGGGCCGCATTGGCGCTCACATAGCCGATATTCACATCGGCATGGCCGCCCAGATATTTGGTGCCGGCCTGGATCGACAGGTCCACGCCATGACCATGGGCATCGAACAGAAGCGGTGTCGCCCAGGTATTGTCCAGAAGCACGGATGCGCCATGGGCGTGCGCGATCCTGGCGATGGCGGGAATGTCCTGGATCTCGAAGGTGAGCGAGCCGGGGCTTTCGCAGAACACGATCTTGGTGTTGGGACGCAGCAGCGGCGCGATATCGGCGCTCGGCGCATAATAGGTCGTTTCAACGCCCAGGCGCTTCAGTATCGTGTCGCAGAAATGGCGCGTGGGACCGTAAACGCTGTCGGTCACCAGCATGTGATCGCCGCTGGCAATAACGGACAGGATCGCCGTGGTCGCCGCATTCAGCCCTGACGGCACCAGGACGACTTGCGCGCCGCCTTCCAGTTCGCCGATCGCCTGTTCCAGGCTTTGCGATGTGGGCGTGCCGCGCCGCCCATAAGTGTAGGGCTGCTTGCCCGGCGCCATGCTGGCGATATCGGGAAACAGGATCGTCGATGTGCGATAGACCGGCGTGTTGACGGTGCCGAAATGAGATGCGCTCATCCGGCCGCTGCCGACCAGGACGGTTTCGGGTTTGTCGCGCATTTCGCTCACGTCTTTTTTTCCTCAAGCATGGGGGCCAGGGGGCGGTCGACCGCATGGATAATCGCACCGGCGATGGCCGCGATCGCCGCTATCATCACGAAGAACAGGGCCTTGTCCATCTTTTCCCAATAGCTGGCGAGCCAGCCCTGCAGGAATCCGCCGCCCAGGAAGTTCGGCAGGAAATTCACCGCCATCATCAGCGAGGCGATGCGCAAGGGGGCGACTTTGGAGAAAAGCGACATGCTGGCCGGATAAAGAGTGATTTCGCCCATCGTCATGACGATGAAATACAGCGACAGCCACAACCAGCTGGATTTTTCCCCGCCCGCATTCCAAGCCACCAGCGCCATCACCAGATTGGCGGCCATCATCAGATAGCAGCCCCACGCCATTTTCATGGTGCTGCTGGGCGCGCCCCTCCGGTCCCACAGAGCCAGGAGCAGGGGGGTGCCGATGAAGATCACGAAGGGATTGACCGACTGGAACCAGGTCCAGGGAATGTCCCATCCGAACAGGGAGCGATCGGTATTGTCGATCGACCAGAGCGCCATGGTGTTGCCCTGTTGCTCGTTGCAGGCCCAGTAAAGCGTAAGCGGAATGACCAGCAGGAAAAGAGCGCCGACGGATTTCCATTCCGCTTTGGTGAGCGGCGGGCGTGGCTCGTGCGCGCGCG
>JAFECO010000399.1 GCA_018242085.1 Pseudomonadota bacterium | reverse complement strand
ATCGAGGCCGCAAAAGGAATAATGCGCGAAGAAAAGCGGTCCTCCGCCCTCCGGCCCCAGCGGCAAGGTGACGCCGCCATATTGCTTGCCGTTCCGGTAGTCGGCGCTTTCGCAAAAACCCTGCTCGTAAACCGTGGCGTCAATACTGTGCCGCCGGCCCCCCGCCGCCAGGACATAGACGATCAATGTCTCGTTCCAGCCGCGAATGGAATGGTTCATCGCCCAGCCATGGTTGGGGCTCCAATGCCAGTAAAGGACATTCTCGCCCCGCCGGTAGAAATCCCATTCCACGGCATCGAAAAGCGCCGTGATGCGCGCGGCAATGGCGGCTTCTTCCAGAAAATACTGACGCGCCGCCAGAAGCCCCATCATCAGAAGCGCGGTTTCCACCAGATCGCCGCCATCATCCTTGGGGCCGAATGCAATGGTCTTTCCCGTGCGGCCATGAAGGAAATGAGGATAGGCGCCGTGATGGCGTTCGGCCTGTTCCAAAACTCCCAGCATATGTTCAAGCCGGAACAGCGCATCGGCACGCGTCACCCAGCCGCGTTCCACCGCGACCACCAAGGCCATCACGCCGAATCCGGTGCCGCCGACCGCGACCAAATCGTCGGGCGGGTCCGTGTCGATTGTAGTCCGGTCGCGCGCCATCAGGCTGGCAGGCTCGGCACCTTCCCAAAAGAAGCGGAAAGTCTCGCGCGACACCGCTTCCAGCAGCGCATCATCATCCAGCTGCAACAACTCGGCGGGAGAAACCGTCATGCCTCGGCCCGCGGCTTGGGCACGGCGGCCGGCGGGATCGCATCGCATTCGATCAGCGCGCGGCGGAAATCGGCCACCCTGAGCAAGGTCGCCCGCCAGTCCGCGATGGTGGAAAAATTGTCCACGAACCAGCGCAATGACGATTGCATCTGGTTGAAGGCGCCCGCCGCCATCATCAAGCCTCCGAAGGTGAGCGTTCCCGAAAAATAAGCCGGCGCCGCCACCAGGATCGGCGCCACCAGCGTGAGCCATCCATACCCCGCCGTCACCCAGGTCAACTCCGTCAGGCCTGTCACCAGGCTGCGCATCGTGCCGAGCACATTCTTGAGATCCAGATTGATGCGGGCCAGCGCTTCTCTTTCGTTCCCCTGCCGCTCGACCCGGTCGATATGCTCATTGACCCGGTTGAGCGAAGTCCGCAATTCGGATTCGCGCTGATAGCGATTGGCGTTGCGGCGGATCAGTCCGCGCCCCACCCAATAGCTCAGCATGGAGCCGGACCCGGCATAGATGATTGCCGCCCACACCATATAGCCGGGAATGGCATAATTCCGGCCATCGACGTGAAAGGCGAAACTGCCCGATATATTCCAGAGAATATTGGTGAAGGTGGCGAGCAGGATCGAAGATTGCAGCAACTGCACGCCCAGATCGGAAGACAGCTCCGTCAAATGGCGCGCATCCTCATGCATCCGCTGATCCGGATTGACGCCAACCAGCCCCACCTTGGCCAGGCGGAAGGCACGATGCGGCTTCAGCCATTCGCCCACCAGATCCTGGACCAGGCCTTCGCGCAGCTTGAGCTTGAGCATCTCCGCCAGCCAGCGCTGGAGCACGTTCAAAACCAGCAGCCCGCCAGCGATGATGCAAAACACGCCCAGCTGCATCATGAAGCCGCCAAAATCGTGGCGGGCCAGGGCGTCATAGAAGGGCTGGTTCCAGCGATTGAGCCTGATCTGGCCATAGGCGGTGGCGACGATGACCATGAAGATCAGGCCGCCCAGCAGGAAAAGCGTGTTGCGCACCGACGAGGCGAACAGGGCGCGGATCATCATGCTCAGCTGCGCCAGCAGCCCAGCCCCCTTGTCGTCCGAATCGTCCCGCGGATGGTCCAGATACATGATGCGACCTTGCCATTATGGCAGGCGAAACGGGATAGAAAAAACGCCCCGTCCCGCTATGGTGCCTGAAAAGGAGACATGCTTTGAGCCGCATCGATTCCCTCATCGCCGCCATGACCCTGACGGAAAAGCTGGGCCAGATGACGATGGCAACGGGCGATTCCGCCGTGACCGGGGCGGTGATGCGAACCGGCCTGGATGCGGGCATCGCGTCCGGCGCCATCGGTAATGTTCTTAATCTTGTCGG
>JAFECO010000398.1 GCA_018242085.1 Pseudomonadota bacterium | reverse complement strand
GCCTTGGGGGCCGCGCCATCCGAGGTGAAGTCCATATAGGCATCCGCCGGCCCGCTCTTGGACCAGGTGGGAAGGCCGGAGCCGTTGGGATCGCCCTTGGTGACGAAATTCACCAGATAGCGTTGCTCCTGATCCACCAGCTTGGCGTCGCGTGGCTGATCGGCGGGCGCCTGGGTCCAGCCAAAGACATACATCATGTCCCACAGATGCACGCCGCCCAGCGGCTGATAGCCGTGGGAGAATTGGTAACGCCAGGTGGGAGCGGTGCGGGCATGCCAATGGGCGGTGATGCCGGCGCCGCAGCGGAAGAAAATGTCGGTGCTGAAGGCGGTGAGGACATCGCCATCGACCGGATCGACCGCACTCTTGTCGCTATAGAGTTTCACGGCCTGGCGCGCCAGATCGGTGTTGGGTGCGTAATAGGCCTCGATCTGCTTGACGCCTTCCGGCCCCAGAGCCGCGACCTTGTGGGTGCCGGCGAGCGGGCGCGATTTGTCGGCCAGGGTCGCCGCCGCCTTGGGCGTGCCCGACACGCCCATGCTGTCGACATCGCCGTCGCGGGCCGTGTTGCCGATGATGAAAGGCACCTGCGCCTCATGGCCTTGTTTGAAGGCCAGCGAAGGCTGTTCGGGGAAGGCATAGCCATCCACCACCGGGCCGCGCGGCTCGATGCCATGCACTTTCTCGCTGGCCATCATGATCTTGAACAATTCGGCCGCCGATTTCTTGCGCAACGCCTCGATGCCGCCCTTGTTTGGGGCGCCCAGGGCCTTGGTGAATTGGGCGCCGCCATTTTCGGCGTCCTTCAATTCGCTCGCGCCCAGCCGGAAATCGGCCACCGTGCCGCTGAAGCCGATGGCTTTGGCGAACAGTCCCTTGGCGAGCGGCGAGGTCATCAGGAAGCCTACGCTGTAGGAGCCCGCCGATTGGCCGGAGATGGTGACATTGGCGGGATCGCCGCCGAATTTGCCGATATTGGCCTTGACCCAGCCCAGCGCCGCGATCTGGTCCAGCAAGGCATAATTGCCGGACACGCGATGCGGCGATTCGGCGGAAAGTTCGGGATGCGCCAGGAAGCCGAACATGCCCAGGCGATAATTGGCGGTCACCACGATGATGCCGCGCGCCGCCAATTTGCCGCCGTCATAGGAAGGCTCGATCTCGTTCGCCCCTTGCGAGCCGCCGCCATGATAGGCGCCGCCGGGAAAGAAGATCATCACCGGCAACGCCTTGTCGCGCTTGACCGGCGACCAGACATTGAGGGTGAGGCAATCCTCGCTGCTCTTGGCGGCGGTGCTTTTGTTCCATTCCAGGTTGGCCTGGGCGCAGGGCGCGCCGAATTCCAGTGCGTTGCGGATACCGGCCCAGGGCTTGACCGGCTGGGGCTCGCGCCAGCGCAGCGCGCCGAGGGGCGGGGCCGCATAGGGCACGGCCTTGAAGCTCACCACATCGCCCGCGATCTTGCCCTGCAATTGCCCGCCGGCAACGCTTACCAGCGCCGATGGCGGCGTCGCGCTCATCGCCGCCGGCACCGCCAGCAAGGCGCAGATCGCCGCGCAGGCAATCAGGATTTTCCGTTGCATCCGCCTTCCCCCTCAAACGCTTTAGGCTTCAACCATATCCGCAATCCGGAGCGACCCGCAAAGACAGGACGGGCGTTTCGCGCCTTTTTAGTGTCGCTGTTTGTCGCGAGCCGCCCGGAATTCGCTGTCGGGATACCAGTTGGGCCATTGCGTGCTGTTGGCCAGCGCCGTGCCCGCGATATAGACCGCCTTGGTGTCCTCCGTGGGATTGGTGAGATCCCAATCCGCGCGCCACTCGTCGCTCACCTGATGGTAGCGATGCGCATCGTAATCGTCCGCCAGCTTCAGGCCGGCCGCCGTGCCGCCCTTGACCAGGTCATGTCCGCCATTGGGCGAGATCGCCGGGATGCCCTGCTTCGCCAGGCTGAAATGATCCGAGCGGAAGAAATGGCCTTTCTCCGGTTCGCGGTCCGGCGACAGCACGCGATGCTGGGTTGCCAGGGCCTTCTTTAAAACATCTTCCAGTTCGGATTGCCCGGTGCCGGGCGCTTCCATGTCGCGGGCGAGGGGGCTGGGGCCATCGGCGTCGATGTTGAACACGCCCACGATATGGC